>JBATAT010000080.1:0-5574 GCA_049662005.1 Tepidiformaceae bacterium | reverse complement strand
TCATTGTGCTGAGCGTGCCAGTCATCGCCTGGCTGGCGGTGTTCAAGCCGTTCTGATGGTTGGGGAGCCTCTGTGAGGGAAGCGCGTGCCGGTCAAGTCGGTGGATGTTGGCGCTACGAGCGGATTTCGTCCCTGCGGGTTTTCCCGGTGCTTGGATGACTCCAAGTAACCCCCGGTCGGAGCAGAGGCTCACCGTCCGCACATGCCTCCGACACCCGCCTCCCCCACCAACCGCCCTTGCCCTCCCCTTCACCCACAGTTATCGTTTGTGTCCTACGTCACAACTGCACGGGAGGCCCTCCCCAGGGCCCGCCGTCACACTCCGGGGAGTTCGCTCGTCTATGACTCGCAGAGCCCATTCGCTACCTTGCGAACCTCGGCTCTGCTTTTTTCTGACAGGTGATGGGAGGTTCGACCAATGAGCTTCTACGACCTCTGGTCTGCCGTCATGATCGCGGCGATTGCCGGGTTCATCCTCGTATTTACCGCGACAACCGCCAGCAAACTCCTCGCCCCATTCGCGAAAGAGCGCGGCAAGGGCATCTCCTACGAGTGCGGCATGCTCCCGATCGGCCGCAACTGGGCCCAGGTCCACGTTCGCTACTACCTGATCGCCATCCTCTTCCTCATCTTCGATGTCGAGACCGTGTTCATCTTCCCCTGGGCGATGTCCTTCCTCAGCCTGCCAATGTTCGTCTTCTATGAGATGCTCGTGTTCATCGGCGTGCTCGCCCTCGGCCTTGCCTACGCCTGGCGGCGCGGCGTGTTGGAGTGGAAATGACTGAGACAACGATTAAGCCCTACGTTCCCGATTACGGCGCTGAAGAGCTCCGGCTCAGGCCTGTCGAACTGCCGGAGGCCCGCTCCGCCTACAAGATCGTCCTCCCGGGCGTCATGCAGGTCGGCGCCGACACGATCATCGCCATGAGCCGCAAGAGTTCGCTCTGGCCCATGACCTTCGGCCTTGCCTGCTGCGCGATCGAAATGATCGGCACGTTTATGGCGAACCACGACCTCGACCGTTTCGGTATCGTGCCGTGGCCCTCGCCGCGCCAGAGCGATGTAATGATTGTTTCCGGCACCGTCACGAAGAAAATGGCCCCGGCGATCAAGCTCCTCTACGAGCAGATGCCGAACCCCAAGTACGTCATCTCCATGGGCGCCTGTGCCACCAACGGAGGCCCGTACTCCGAATACGACCGCGTGCTCCAGGGCGTCGACAAGATCATCCCGGTCGATGTTTACGTTCCCGGTTGCCCGCCACGTCCGGAGTCTTTGCTCGAAGGCATGCTTCGGTTGCAAGAGAAGATCATGGAAGAAAAGCGGATGGTCGGATGACGAACGAAGCCGCTCCCGCTGCCGCCCCGGCATTCCCCGGTACCTCGGCCCTCGTGCACAAGCACCTGGGTAAGATCCCGTTTACGGGCGGGAAGAACTCGACGGACGCGATCATCTACGTCGCCCCGGAGAACCTGCTCGAACTGGTGCAGGGGCTCAAAGAGCGCCGCGAACTCGCCTTCGATTACTTCCGCAACCTGACCGCCATCGATATGGTCGAAGACGGCCTGACCGCCGTCTACCACTTCTATTCGTACAAACACCACCACTCGATCCAGGTGACCGTGAACACCCCCCCGGGCAACCCGCACCTTCCCTCGCTCACGTCGCTCTATGGCGCCGCCGACTGGCACGAGCGCGAGGCCGCCGAGATGGTGGGGCTGGTTTTCGATGGCCACCCGAACCTGAAGAACCTCCTCCTCGAAGAGGACATTCGCATTCACCCGCTCCTCAAGGCCCATCCGCTCCAGAAATTCGAGATCCAGCAGGGCATCGAAGATACCTCGGCGGGGTTTGACTTCTAATGACTGTCTGGCCCGAACCCGTAACGGAAGTCCTCGATAACTTCAACACCGTTGATATGACCATCAACGTCGGCCCGCAGCACCCCGCAACGCACGGCGTGTTCCGGATGGTCCTCACCGTCGACGGCGAAATGGTCGTCGATTGCGAACCATACATCGGCTACCTGCATCGCGGCCTCGAGAAGCTCACCGAGAACCACGACTATCGCCAGTCGATGGGCTGGTGGGACCGCACCGATTACCTCGCCGGCATGTGCTGCGAAATGGCCTACTGCATGGCCGTCGAAAAGATCGGCAACTTCGAAGTCCCGGAACGGGCCGAATACATCCGCGTGATGATGGCCGAATTCTCGCGAATCCTCTCGCACTTCATGTTCCTTGGTGCGTTCGGCGCCGACGTCGGTTCCTTTGGTACCTCATTTATCTACGCCTGGCGCGAACGCGAGCGCATCTACGACTTCTTCGAAGAAGTCTCGGGCGACCGCATGTTCCCCACCTACTTCCGCCCCGGTGGCGTCCAGATGGACCTTCCGGATGGCTGGCAATCGCGGGTCAATGAACTCATCGGTCACATTGAGCAGGGCCTGGAAGACTTCGACGGTCTCCTCACCGGCAACGAAATCTTCGTCGAGCGCTGCCGCAACCTCTCGAAGATCTCGCCCGAGCGAGCGATCAACCTCGGCTTCAGCGGCCCGATGCTTCGCGCGACGGGTCTCGCCCACGACGTCCGCAAAGCAGAGCCCTACTCGGTCTACGACCGGATGAAGTTCAACATCCCGGTCGGCAAGAACGGCGACGTTTTCGATCGCTTCCTCGTTCGCATGGCCGAGGTCTACCAGAGCACAAAAATCATCAAGCAGTGCATGGAGCAGATGCCCGGCGGGCTCATCCTCAACCCGAACCTGCCCAAGACCCTTCGCATCGAGGAAGGCGAATGCTACGTTCGCACCGAAGGAACGAAGGGTGAGTACGGCGTCTACGCGCTCGCCAAGGGTGGCAACAAGCCCTACCGGATGAAGCTGCGTTCGCCCTCGTTCTGCAATCTTTCGGCACTGAAGGAACTCGTCGTCGGGCATTACGTTGCCGATGCCGTGATCATTCTCGGTTCTCTCGATATCGTTTTGGGTGAGGTGGACAAGTGACGCTTTTCGCCGACCCGCTCTTTGGCATCTGGTCGTGGACCGACGCAATTGTCCGTGTCGTCCTCGTTGTCCTCGCGATGACGATCGTCGTGATGTACCTCACCTATGGTGAACGCAAAGTGGTCGCTCGCTTCCAACAGCGTCTCGGGCCAACCGAGACGGGCCGCGGCGGTTATCTGCAGGCGTTCGCCGACGCCCTCAAGCTCGTGGGCAAGGAAGACATCCGCCCCGTAAACGCCGACCGCTGGGTGTTCGAACTCGCACCCTATGCGACCTTCATCCCGGTCTTCATGGTCCTGATCGCGCTGCCCTTTGCCGAAAACTGGGGCGTGCGCGACCTGCGCCTCGGCCTCTTCTATGTCTTCGCTATCCTCGGCCTGAACATCGTCGGTATCCTCATGGCCGGCCTTGGCTCGGGGAACAAGTACGCGCTGCTCGGCGGCGTGCGCGCCGCCGCCCAGATGATCAGCTACGAAATCCCGCTCGTCATCAGCCTTCTCTGTGTGGTGATGATTACCGGCGCCGAGAAGGACACCGCCGGCCTCGGCACACTCAACTTGAACGCGATCGCCGCGCTCCAGGCGGACCGCCCGTACATCCTCCTCCAGCCGCTCGCCTTCCTTATCTTCTTCACAGCCATGCTTTCCGAACTCCATCGCGCCCCGTTCGACATCCCCGTCGCCGAATCCGAAATCGTCGGCGGGTACTTCGTCGAGTATTCGGGCATTCGCTGGTCCATGTTCCAGCTGTCCGAATACGCCTCGATGTGGGGATTCAGCGTCTTCGGCTCGGTCGTCTTCCTTGGCGGTTGGGCCTGGCCGTTCGGCGTCGATACCCACTGGTCCATTCAGCTCGCGACCACCATGGTCAAAAGCGTCGCGTTCATCATCCTCATCTTTTGGGTGAGGACGACGGTCCCGCGGTTGCGCATCGACCAGCTGATGAGCTTCTGCTGGAAGGTGCTCCTGCCGATGTCGCTCCTCCAGATGCTGATGAACGGCGTCATCCTCGCCTACGAGTGGCCGCAGGAACTGCTCGCACTCACGAGTGCCGCCGGTGCGGCTGCGCTGGTTATCATCATCATCAACAGGGCCATCCGGAGGCCAAGCAAGGACCTCATCGGCACCTACAAAACGCTTGGAGCGCCAGCCCAATGATCGGCATCCTCAAAGGCCTCGGCGTCACCTTCTCCACCTTCACCCGCCGGACGGTCACGGTGGAGTACCCCGAGGTCAAACACAAGCTTCCGCCGCGCCAGCGCAGCTTCCCTGTGCTGACGTGGGATTTCAACCACGATGAGCCGTTCTGCACAGGCTGCAACGTCTGTGTGCGCAACTGCCCCGTCGATTGCATGACGGCAACGATGATCGACAATCCGGCCTATGCGGCCGGTACCAGCAATCGCCGCAAGATCGTCGAAAAGTTCTGGATCGACTATGCGCGCTGCATGCGCTGCAACATCTGTGTCGAAGTCTGTCCCTTCGAAGCCATCGTGATGGACAACAACTGGACCGGCCACGAGCACTCCGTGTACGACCGGCGCGACCTCCACATGGATATCGACGAGCTGACGCGCGCGGCACGCGGCGGCCACCTCGTCGACCTTATTCGCCCACAGGATAGCGTCGAACTCGTCGAACGCGCCGTGAAGGGCGAAGAGCCGCCGGAGCCGACGTTCGTTGGCGGCTTCCCGGAAGACCGCGCACGGATGCTCGAACGGATCGCCCAGGGCCTGCCCGCAGCCATCCAGGAACGCGAGCCCGAAAAGCCCAAGCCCGGCGCCGCTCGCCCCGGCGCTGCCGCCGCCGCCGGTGGCGAAGAAGTCGAGATCCTCTCCGAATCGAAGATCCGGGCGAAGCGGATGCGCGCCCAGCGCGAAGCCAAGGAATACACCGACCGGGGCGAGGCTGTCCCGCAGGAGATCCAGGATCGGATCACGCTCTACACGAACATGAAGCCCGGCGAGGCTGCACCAGCAGGTGGTGTGGCTGCCGCCGGCGGTGGTACCGGCGAAGTCCTCACCGGGTTGATGCCCGATGGTTCGATGCGCTTCCCGCCCGGTGTGGGCGAAGGCCCCAAGGGCGACCCCAACAGCCCGGAAAAGGTGCGCGCGAAGCGGATGCGGGCCGAACGCCAGTTCAAGGAACTCTCCGCTGCTGGCGAGCCGATCCCCGAAGAGATGGCGAAGACGCTCTACGACCTCGGCAGCGATCTCGCGCCCGGCGGAACCATCTGGGTGACGCTCGCCGGTGCGGGCGGCGGCCCAGGCGGCGCTTCCAGCGAGCCGCTCACGGGCCTCATGTCCGACGGTTCGATGCGATTCCCGCCGGGTGTTGGCGATGGCCCCAAGGGCGACCCCAACAGCCCGGAGAAGGTACGCGCGAAGCGTATGCGTGCCGAACGACAGTTCAAGGAACTCACCGCTGCTGGTGAACCGATCCCGGAAGAGATGGCGAAGACGCTCTACGACCTCGGCAGCGATCTCGCGCCGGGCGGCTCCATCTGGGCATCGCTCGCGGGTGCGGGCGGTGGCGGCGGAGCCGCAGCCCCTGCGGCGAGTGGCCCTGCAC
>JBATAT010000079.1:0-4592 GCA_049662005.1 Tepidiformaceae bacterium | reverse complement strand
TGCGCCTGGGAGTCGGGTGAAGGATTCGCTACTGAGCTTTCGGGGTGCGCTGGGCTGCCGCGGAGCTTAACGCTTCTTGCCGAAGAGCCCGCCCAGGATCCCACCGAGTCCGCCGGACTTTGCCTTGCCGGATGCACCGGCGGTGCTCCCACCGGCGAGACCGCCGAGGATGTCGCCGAGGCCACCGGGCAGTTGCAGCCCGCCGCCTCCACCACTGCCGCTACCGCCGAGGATCTGCGAGAGGCTGCCGATATCAAGGCCGCCGCTCGACTTCTGCTTGCCGAGATACCCCATCACGAGCGGCGCGAGCATCTTCATGAGTTCGCCGCCCTGGGCGAGGTCCATCCCGCCGAGCGCCGAAACCTGCGACTCTACGGCTGGCTTCTTATCACCAAATACATGCCCGAGGATGTTGTCGCCCTTCTTCTGTTCGTACGAATCGAAGTACGAATCATCGTCCAGCACGCCACCGTCGTGGTCCTTCTCCAACGCTCCCGAGAGCGCAGCCGTGCCCCCCGGCTTCTCGGTGTTCTTCGCGAGCCCCGCGAGGATGGCAGGGATCGCCGCATTAACCGCCGAACTCGCCTGGCCGGACTGTACGCCAAGCTTACCGGCGATCTGGTCGATCGCTCCCTTGTTCTGGAGCTGTTGCATGAGTGAATCAACGAGTGACGGCATGAGGGACTCCTAACGTTGGGACAGCATCGCAACTGCTGGCGGAGAGGGTGGGATTCGAACCCACGGCGGACTTGCGCCCGCATACGCTTTCCAGGCGTACCTGATCGGCCACTCCAGCACCTCTCCGTTGGGCCGCGAAACATCGTAGCAAAGTTGTTGGTTGCGGGCCGCGCTATTTGTCGCGGCGGTGCTTCGTCTTCTGGTCGAAGCGGTCCCAACTGTCTTCCATCGCCTCGCGTGCACCGCGGCGGCCTTCGTCCAGCATCTCTTTGGCGGTATCCCCGATGCCGAAGACGATCGCCTTCGCCCATCCGAGGATCGGGTTTTCCTTTGCTCCTGGCTCGTCAAAGACCTCGAAGGCGGCCTCGGGGGCGATACTCTCGTTCGGATCGGGGGTTGTCATTTCTTCCCCCTGGCGCGCTTTTTCACGAACGAAGGAAGGCCGGTCACAGCCGAGACGCCGGTTCGCACGCCCTTCACCACCGAGTAGACGCGGATAATTGGCGAAACCACCGTTTCGCCCGCGAACTCGGTCGTGCCCTTCAGGTTATCGAGCGAAGCGCGGAGCGAGTCGATCGCCGGCGCCGCGTTGTCTTTCACTACCTTGCGGACAAGGATGACGAGGAAGATCAGTGCCGCGACCAGCACGACGGAGAGAATTCCCGCGAGCACGAAGAAGAGCCCCGAGAGGACGATGACGATGTCGCGCCACTCACTCCAGCTATCGGGCCCGGTCCAGGCGTTCGGGAACGCCCCACCATCGATGAAATCGTTGTTCCAATAGCTGAGCAATCCATTCACGCCAAGGATGCCAAGCCCGAGGACGATGGCAGCCAGGATCACAATCAGGATGAATCGCATGCGCTTTACCCCCGGGACTTAACCTGATGATACGTTCGAATTCGTGCGGGGAGCAAAATCGGGCGGTTCTGCCCACGCGCTCACCCGTTGATTGAAGTGCTCACGAACTGCCGCAGCCGATCCGGACACGACCCCACCGAGGAACGCGAGCCGATCCTCCATATACCTCCGGCCCGTCTCGATGCTCGTTACGTCGTCGCTTTCGACCGCTTCGAGGAAGAGCGCGGCAGCGAGAATGCCCGGGTCGCGGTTGATGGCAGCCCGGGCATCGTCGTCTGTTTCGATGGGTTGGTCATAGATGCGCGAAAGCTGGCGGTGCCGCGAATCGCTCATCGGTTGCGCTAGTTCGCGACTTCCTCGCGCGGCTTGATCTTGCTGTAGCAGTTGCTGCAGTAGACGGGGCGTTCGCCGCGAGGGACGAATGGAACCTCGGTCATCTGGCCGCAATCCGCGCACGAAGCGGGATGCATCTGGCGGGGCGTCTTGCCTCCGAAGCTGGCAAAGTTTCCATAACGAACGTAACCGTCGTTCTGTTCGAGTGTGCTCTGGCTGGTCCTGCGCGCCGAACGGCACGACTGGCAGCGGGTGGGCTCGTTCATCAAGCCCTTGTTGGCATAGAACTCCTGCTCGCCAGCGGTGAACACGAAGTTCGTGCCACAGTCTCGGCAGGCAATTTGTTTATCGGCAAAAGCCAAGGGTTGGGTCTCCTGTTTTCCGCACCATGCGGGTCTTACTTTTAATGGTAGCAGATGGGTCAACGCCGGGCCGGTGCGTAGGGCATTGCCAGGCGCACGGCTCAATGGAGTACGCTCGCTTGTATGGATCGAGAGTTGATTTTCATCGTGAAGGAAGAGCCTGAAGGCGGGTATAGCGCTCGTGCTGTGGGCGAAGCGATTGCCACAGAAGCTGACGATCTGGCATCGCTTCGCGAGAAGATTCGCGAGGCTGTTGCTGGCCATTTCACCGAGGACGAGAGTCCTGAAGTGATCAGGATGCACGTCGTTCGGCACTGAGCCGAAGGCCTGTCGTTTAGCCGGTCCCGCGGGTGTCCGGGGTGATGCCGTACTTCGCGAAGTACTCGTCGGCGGTCATGCCATAAATGAGGATGTCCCAGAAGCGTCCGCCGGTGAATTGTCCTTCTCGTAACCTGCCTTCGAGGGCCATGCCGAACTTGGCATGCATCGCTTGGGAGCGCGTATTGAAGCCGTAGACCCAGGCCTGGATCTTGTGCATGCGGAGCTCACCGAACATATAACGGCAGATGAGTTCGAGTGCTTCCTCGGCGTACCCGTGGCCCCAGTGCTCCCGGCCGAGGTTGATGCCATATTCGAAGCTGAATCGGCGCGCGTCCGGCCTCGTGCTCAAGCTCCCGACTGCCACATCGTCGAGTCGTTCGATGATGAGGAGGTGCTTGCCATCGGTCGGCTTCTTTGCTGATTCCTCCCGGGCGAAGGCGCGTGCGCCTTCTTCCCCGTAGGGCGGCCAAACCTGCCATCCGTGGCGGCTGGCCTCGCTGTCGCGGTCCCAGTTCACGAACTGTTCCCAGTCCTCAGGGCGAACGCCGCGCAATCGTATCTTCTTGCCTTCGAACATGTCGTACGGCATCGCCGGGCACTGTACCGCAGGGCGGACATGTGTGGCAGCAATCGTTCGCTGCCCCGTTTTCTGGCGGGCGGGCTCCGATCTCTGGGCGTGCAGTCGGTGCGACGGGATGCAACACTCCGGTGCATGTTCTCTCGCGCGTTCTTCACTGGCATGCTCGCCCTGGTGATGGCGTTTCTCCCCGGTTTCCTCAGCGCCGGCGCGGAGGTCGCATCTCCAAGTAAGGACTTGAACATCGTCGAGTACACGATGGAGCTGAAGGTCCCCGGCGCCGATGGATGGTCGTACGTTGATATCCACCTCTACGCGATCGACGACGGGGCCGACATGGAGTCCCGCGAGGCCGAGGGAAGAGCTGCGATGCTCGCCCGAGTCCCGGGCGCAGTCGAAGTTAAACCCGGGGGAGTCGCAGCGGCGTTCAAGCTCTTTTCCACTCCGGTGCGCTGGCCGCAGCCTTCCGCGACCTGGCTCTATAACGGAGACGACACCACACCTGCCATGCCCGCCGACTCGGCACTCGAAGCCATCCAGAAAGGCGCTGCCGGCTGGAACAACGCCGGTGGCTCCGGCTTCCACTTCGACTACCTTGGCCCGACGACCACGCCGACGGGCTGTAATGGGAACGTGGCGCTCTACGCGAAGGACGGGGAAAACGTCGTCGGCTGGGGCCATATCGTCGGGCGCTACCTCGGCTACTCGTGCCACTGGCATGGGCGCTCGCCCCTTCCGGGGACGCCGTACTTCGCCATCGAGGAGATCGACATCATCTTCGAACCGCTGGCGGCCTACAGCGCGGCACAACTGCAGGCCCTTGCCCTGCACGAATTTGGCCACGCGCTGGGCCTCGACCACACCGAACCCGCGGCCTGCCCCGGCAAGGCGATGTGTGCCGGGGCCGACGCCGACGATTTCACCGACCCGCAGCAGGACGACATCTTCGGGGTGATTGCGCTCTACGGGGTCGCGCCTGAGCCCACGCCGACCGTGCCGCCACCATCAGAACGACCCTACCGCGTCGTTGGGCCGCAGGTCGCCCGAGACTGATCGCGGGCAAAGATTGACGTTCGCAGCAGCGAATTGCCCCTACTGACAGAGAAAAAGCGGGCGTATATTCAGGTAGAGGACAGGTGAACGGGGGCCCCGGTGCGATTCCCATTGCGACGACAGCAAGATGCAGAACTCTCGGCGCTGCCCAGGGCGGATGCCGACGCGGCGTTGCCGTCCCCGGATCCGATCCCATTTCCGCCGCTCGGGTCCACCCCGATCGACGCGCAGTCAGGCAACTGGGATGAGCTGCTGCGATCCAGGCCTCGTGGTGGCGAACTGCGACTCCGTGGCCAGATGACCTCGTCGGACGCGCGTGCCGAGCGGCTCGTGCGCCAGGTCCGAACCGAAGTCTCGGCGCTCCAGGAAACGCTCGCTGCCCTCGCCCAGGAACAGGATGAGATGCT
>JBATAT010000078.1:0-11976 GCA_049662005.1 Tepidiformaceae bacterium | reverse complement strand
GAGGGAGCCGGTCGCGCTGCCGAGCCGCATTTCGAGGATGCCGCCGTTGTTGACGAACGTGTAGTCGCCAGCCGGAGCGGTGGAAAAGGTAGCCGTTCGACTAGCACCAGAGGCGAGCGGGTCACCGCTCACCAGGTTGGTCGCAGACGGTGTTGCTCCACCGTTGACCGTGAACCCGGCGATGGTTTCGCCCTGGATGAAGTTCGTTCCGGCGACACCTGCGGAAACGCTGGAGAGTGCTCCCGTAAGGACCTTCTGGCCATTGAATTCGGTGCTGAAGGCGATGCGGTCGATTTCGGAACGAAGCTGGACGATCTCTTCGCCGATGCTTGTGCGCTCTGGGCCGTTATCGGAGTAGGTGCCGTTCGCGGCCTGGACCGCAAGTTCGCGCATGCGCTGGAGGATGGCGTGGACTTCATCCATCGCGCCTTCAGCGGTCTGGAGCATCGAGATGCCGTCCTGGGCGTTTCGCAGGGCCTGCTTGTTCCCCTTGATCTGTGCGCGCATCTTTTCGCTGATTGCGAGGCCGGCGGCATCGTCGGCTGCGCGGTTGATGCGGTACCCACTTGCGAGCTTTTCGAGCGTCTTGCCCATGCGAAGCCCGGTCTTTTCGAGGTTCCGCTGGCCGTTGATGGCGCTCACGTTGGTCATGATGCGAGTCATTGTTGTTCTCCTTGGGGGCTTCCTGGCCCGTCTGCTTCGTTCGCCCCTCGTGAGAGTGCCGCTCTCCCGAAGAGTGTGTCTGTGGTGACTATCGGGTGGACGAAGTGGAGGTTGAGTGGCAAATCGGTGGAAGCGTTCGAATTGCGGGAAACACCCTAGGGAAGCCTGGCCGGGGACGTGCCGCGGGAACGCGCGTAGACTGCGAATAACAACTTCGGAGTACGCATGAATAACGTCTTCGCGATGATCCTGGCCGGCGGCCAGGGCGATCGCCTTTCGATCCTGTCCGAGCAGCGGGCGAAGCCTGCGGTGGTTTTCGGTGGGCAGTACCGGATCGTCGATTTCGCTCTGTCCAACTGTTCAAACAGCGGAATAACGAACGTCGCGGTGCTGCCGCAGTACCGGCCGCGCTCACTGGTAAACCACATCGGTGCGGGGCACCCCTGGGGCTTCGATTCGCTCGATGGGGCGATCCAGATCTTGCAGCCATATCTCGGGCGGGCCGATAGCGACTGGTATTCGGGGACGGCCGATGCCGTCTACCAGAACCTCTACGTCATCGAAGAATCGCGCGCACGGGAGGTACTCATCCTCGCGGGCGACCACATCTACCTGACTTCGTACCGGAACATGATCGCGTATCACCGGAGCCAGGCGGCAGACGCCACGGTGGCGGTCTATTCGGTCCCCCGGGAAGACGCGAACCGCTTTGGCATCCTCGATCTGGATTCGAACGGCCGAATGGTGGACTTCCAGGAGAAGCCAGACAACCCAAAGGGCGCCTGGGCCTCGATGGGCGTCTACGTCTTCAACAAGGATGTGCTTGTTGAACAACTGCAGGCCGATGCTGACCTTGGCGACGCGAGTGCGCACGACTTCGGGCGCAACATCATCCCGAGGATCTTCAGCACGCACCGGGTGTTCGGCTACCAGTACCAGTCGTACTGGCGAGATGTTGGCACGATCGAGTCGTACTGGTCGGCACACATGGACCTGATCGCGCCGAATCCACCGTTGAACCTCGAAGAGGCAGATCTCAAGCTGCGGACTGCGGGCGGGATCATGCCGCCGGCGCGATTCGGGCGGTCGGCGAACGTCACCGAATCGATGATTTCGCCCGCGGCGGTGATCAACGGAAGTGTGTCCCGCTCGGTCATTTCGCCCGGCGTTGTCATCGAAGAGGGTGCGACCGTGCGGGAATCGATCATCCAGCACAAGTGCGTGATCCGAGCCGGAGCCGTGGTCGATCGATCCATTCTCGACAAGGAAGTGACGGTCGGGCGGGGCGCGGTGGTTGGCGAAGGCGACGCCAGCATCGCCAACTTCGAACGACCGGACATCGTGAACTCGGGGATCAATGTCATCGGCAAGCGGGTGGAGATCCCTGCGGGCCTCCACGTCGGGCGAAACGTGGTTATCGGCCCGGGAGTGAGTGAGGAGCTGCGAGAAATGACCACGCTCGAAAGTGGTTCGACGATCAACCCGGTGACGATGCCGCTTCACCTTTTCGTGTAGTGAAGTTCTATACCGTCGACGAGGCCACGGCTCTCTTGCCGGAGCTTTCGCTGATCCTGGAGGAGTTGCGCGGGGCCTTTCTCGCCCTGCGCGATATCCGCGTGACGATGGCGGCGCATTCACGTGGGGCTTCGGCTGATGGGCACCTGCTGGCGGATCCGTTCGAAGAACGCGAGGGTGTGAACCCGATCGAGCGGCTTCAAGCGCGGCTCGAAGGTGCGGTGGCTCGGCTGGATCGGTGGGGAATCGAAGTGAAAGATCCGGCGAAGGGGCTCATCGACTTCTTCCACGAGCGTGAGGGGCGGACGGTCTACCTCTGCTACCTGCTGGGGGAGGCGGAAATCGCCTACTGGCACGAACTCGAGGCGGGGTTCGCGGGGCGGCAGCGGCTCTGAGTAGCGTCCGGCGGCAGTTCGATTACAATCCGCGAAATTCGCCCGCGGGGTAGCACCATGGCCACGAACGTTTCGATTCGCGACATCTTTGTCGAAGCCAACGGAATACGCCATCACCTGATCGCGCGGGGCCACCCTGGCAGCCCGGTTGTGCTGATGATCCACGGGTTGGCGGGCCAGGCGCACATGTTCGATGCCATCGCGAACCGGCTTGCCGCGAAGTACCACGTGTACTGCCTCGATGTTCGCGGCCGGGGCGAGAGCGCATGGGGGCCACCCGCCGAGTATTCGATCGACACCTACGTGGCCGACCTTGAGGCGGTTCGCGACGCGCTGGGGTTGCAACGGATCAGCCTTGTGGGCACCTCGATGGGTGGCGCTATCGCGATGCAGTACGCACCAAAGCACCCGGAGCGGGTCGCGAAGGTTGTGCTCAACGACATTGGCCCCGAAATCGACCCCGAAGGACGGCAGCGCATCGTGAGCTACGTTGGCAGTGCCCCGGAGATGTTCGCCGACATGAAGGCAGTGGTCCGGTATTACAAGGACCACTACGCGCCGATGGTGGAGCACATGCCCGAAGACCAACTCGCCGAGCTTGCGCGCTACAACGTGCGCAAGAGCGACACCGGAGTCTATGTGTGGAAGATGGATTCGGCGATTCGGACGGCGGAGGCCATTCCGACCGCGACCGGCCCATGGGAGGCGTTCAAGGCAATCTCCTCCCCGGTCCTCATTCTCCGCGGGGCGAAGAGCGACGTGCTGAGCAGTTCGATCGCGAATCGGATGGTAGAGGTGCTTCCCGGGGCGAAACTGGTGGAGGTGCCCGGTGTGGGGCATGCACCGGTGCTGACAGAACCTGAAGCAGCACGGGCGCTGGAGGAGTTCCTGGGGGGTGCGTAAATGTGTGTCGTAGTCGGTGCAGGGGGCTTGACGGCCCTCGGCGGCCTTTGGCCTCGACGCGGTCGTGGGCCGGTCGCTTACGCTCTCGGTTCTTCGTCGTTGATTGACAAACGGAGCGACTGGATCCTATTTTGTTGGCTCAACTGAAGATTGATGCGTTGATCGGGAGAAGTAACCAGTCTGGCGGGCCTCCAGAGAGCCGGGAAAGCTGAAAACCGGTGGCCGCGCGACAGGTGAATGGGCCCGGGAGCACCGAGTTCGAACGTTCTTCTGCGGAAGGATCAGTAGGATGAGGCGGAGTGGCACCGTTAACACAGCCAGGGCCCTCATGGATTTCCATGGCGGCTGAAAAGTGTCCTTCCTCCGAGAGGCGGAAGGAAACAAAGGTGGTACCGCGAGAGCCCCTCGTCCTTTGATGGCGAGGGGTTTTGTGTTCCCCGGAGCCGCACCGGGAAGCACATTCGGAAACAAATCCTGGAGGAGACCCATGGCAACGCGAAAGTTCTATCTGAGCGAATCAGAATTGCCCACCCACTGGTACAACATTGCGGCAGATCTGAAGAATCCACCCGCGCCACCGCTGCACCCGGCGACGCATCAGCCAATCGGGCCGGAGGCGCTCGCACCGCTGTTCCCAATGGAACTGATCAAGCAGGAAGTAAGCACCGAGCGGTTCATCGAGATTCCGGAAGAGGTGCGTAACCTGCTCACCATCTGGCGGCCGTCGCCGCTGATCCGGGCGACCTTCCTCGAGAAAGCGCTCGATACGCCAGCGCACATCTACTACAAGTACGAGGGTGTTTCACCATCGGGGTCGCACAAGCCGAACACGTCCATCCCGCAGGCCTATTACAACAAGCAGGAAGGCGTGAAGCGAATTGCGACCGAAACCGGCGCGGGCCAGTGGGGATCGTCGCTTGCCTTTGCATGCCAGCTGTTTGGCATCGAGTGCAAGGTTTACATGGTGAAAATCTCCTACACCCAGAAGCCGTACCGGCGCTCGATGATGCAGCTCTGGGGTGGGTCGGTCGTGCCGAGTCCGAGCACGGACACCCAGGCCGGCCGCGACGTACTGGCGGGAGACCCGGAGAGCAACGGATCGCTCGGGGTCGCGATCAGCGAGGCCGTGGAAGATGCGGCGATGCGAGAAGACACAAAGTACTCGCTGGGCAGCGTGCTCAACCACGTCCTTCTCCACCAGACCGTCATCGGGCAAGAGGCGATCAAGCAGATGGAGATGGCGGGCGAGTACCCGGACGTCGTGATCGGTTGCGCCGGGGGCGGATCGAACGCGGCCGGACTCATGTTCCCGTTCCTGCGAGACAAACTCGATGGCAAGCGAGACACGCGTTTCGTGGCGGTCGAGCCAGCCTCGTGCCCAACGCTGACGAAGGGTGAGTACCGGTACGACTTTGGGGATGTGGCCGGGCTGACTCCGTTGATGAAGATGTACACGCTGGGCCATACGTTCATGCCGCCCGGGATCCATGCCGGCGGGCTGCGCTTTCACGCGATGGCGCCACTACTCTGCCAGCTCTACGACGAGGGCTTCATCGAGGCGAAAGCGTATCCGCAGAACCCCTGCTTCGAAGCGGCCACGCTCTTCGCTCAGACCGAGGGCATCATCCCCGCACCGGAGAGTTCGCATGCAATCCGGGCAGCCATCGACGAGGCACTGATGGCGAAGGAAGAAGGAAAGGGCCGAACGATCATCTTCAACTTGAGCGGCCACGGCCTCCTCGACCTGCAGGCCTACGACGACTACCTGGCGGGTAAGCTGGTAGATGACCACTACCCGGCCGAAAAGGTTCGAGAGGCGATGTCGCACCTGCCAACCATCTAGGCACAGCGAACGACATCGAAAACGAACCGGCCGCGAAGGAGAACAAGAATGGTTACAGCGACCGTAGGCAGCGGACTCGAAGCACGAATCAAGGCGGTGCTGGATGAAAAGTCCTTGCTGAAGCACCCCTTCTACACAGAGTGGACGGCGGGGGAGCTCCCGCGGGAGAAGTTGCAGGAGTACGCACGCCAGTACTACCACTTCGAGGCCGCGTTCCCTCGCTACTTGAGTTCGATCCACAGCCGGACAGAATCACCGGAGATCCGGCAGCTGCTGCTGGATAACCTCTGGGACGAAGAGCACGGCGCCCGAAACCATCCAGTGCTCTGGTTGGAATTCGCAGCGGCGCTTGGCGTTTCGGCGTCTGAGGTGAAGACCGCGACGTTGCGGCCGGAAACGGCGGCGTTGGTCGAACACTTCAACCAGACTTCGCGCACGGCGCCGCTGGCCGAGGCGCTGGGTACGCTGTTCGCCTACGAGGGCCAGGTCCCGGCCATCGCATGGCAGAAGATTAAGGGCCTGACCGAGCACTACGGCTTCGAGCCCCGGCAGTTCGAATTCTTCTCCGTGCACCTTGTGGCAGATATCGCTCACGCAGGGGCGGAGATGGATTCGATCGCGATGGCCTGCGACGACGAGGACGCGGTGGTCCGCGCAGTCGACGTCGCCTGTGACCGGCTGCTGTCGTTCCTCGACGGCTGTTACAACGTGGCGGCCGCGTGATGGCTGGCGGCGAAGGGCAGTCGATCGAGGCATGGAATACCACCATCCGGCTGGCGGCAGCGGTTGGGCGGCTAAAGATTGGATCGAACCTGCGAGCGTCTTCCGATGCGCAGGCGAAGGCATTCGAACTGGCGGGGATCGCCTGCGGACTGATTGCCGAAGCCACAGGGCGCGAGGGTCCGGCCCAGGCTGGCATCCTTCGCGATGCGCAGGGCGCACTCGCTCAGTGCAAATCGTGGATTCACGTGCTCGCGGCCGTGACCAACGAACAGGACAGCGTCTTCGGGAATGAACTCGACCTTGTCGAACAGGCTTCGCGCCAGGTTGGGGCTTACGTGCGTTCGATGGACCGCGGCCCGGCACAGGGCGGCCCGCGCCCACCGATGCGGCCCGGTGGCGGGCCGAGGCCCAGCGGTCCGCCGCGAAATCCCGGCGGACCTCGATGACAGAGCGGAAGCGCATCCTGACGGGCGTCCGGCCGACGGGCGCTCTGCACCTTGGCCACTACGCCGGGGCGCTCGAAAACTGGGTGCGCCTGCAGCATGACTATGAGACGTATTTCCTCATCGCGGACTACCAGGTTTCCGACTACGCGGACGACATCAAGCGCGTGCGTGATGCGGTCTGGGAGGTCGCACTCGACTGGCTGGCGGTGGGCCTCGACCCGGAAAGCAGTTCGTTCGTCATCGAGAGTCTCGTGCCCGAGCACGCTGAACTGACGACCTGGCTGGGATGGTTCCTGCCGGTTTCGATGCTGGAACGAAATCCGACGTTGAAGGCCGAGATGGCAGCGATGGAGAACCCGGAGGACGGCTCGCAGGAGCGAAAGCCGGTTCCGGTGGCGTTCTACACCTACCCGGTGATGCAGGTAGCGAACATCCTCTTGCCGCGTGCCCACCTGGTGCCGGTTGGCGAAGACCAGTTGCCCCACATCGAACTCACGCGAGAGACGGCACGGCGCTTCAACCGTCGCTTCAAGGAGATCTTCCCCGAACCGGAGGCGCTGGTTGGGCGCGTAGCCCGCCTCGTGGGCACGGATGGCAACGCGAAGATGAGCAAATCTCGCGGCAATACCATCGACCTCAAGGACAGTGCCGAGACCGTGGCGAAAAAGGTGAAGGGCATGTACGCCGGCCCACCACGCGGCGCGACCGAGCCAGGCCTGGTCGAAGAAAACCCGATCTTTCTCTATCTCGATGCGTTCGACCCCGACACCGCTGGGGTGGCGCAGCTGAAAGAGGACTACGCGAAAACCGGGCTCCCAAACAAGGTGCTCAAGGACCGCCTGACGGACGTCCTGCAGACCAAGCTCGAGCCGATCCGGGAGCGGCGCGCGAAGTACGAGCAGAACATGCCGCTGGTGCGTGAGGCGCTTGAAGCGGGAACGAAGCGTATGCGAACGATCGCAGGCGAGACCATGGAGATGGTCCGCGATGCACTCGACCTCAACTACCTGGAGCGGTATTGATGTTGCAGCCAACGCTCGAAGAAGTGCGGGCGATCGCGGCGACAGCGGAGGGCAACCTGTTGCCGATCTACCGTGAGATCACCGCGGACCTGGAGACGCCAGTTTCGGCATTCCTCAAGGTGAAAAACGGCAGCTACTCCTTCCTCCTGGAATCGGTGGAAGGTGGCGAACGGCTCGCCCGCTACTCCTTCATCGGGACGGAGCCGTACCAGGTGTTGAAAACCGGCCCGGGATTTGAGTACGACGGGGACCCGCTGCGCCCGCTCGAAGAAGAGATGGCCCGGTTCAAGGCTGTAGCGATGCCGGGCCTGCCAGCATTCACCGGGGGAGCGATCGGCTACGTGGCCTACGATGCCGTGCGTCACTACGAACCACGAGTTGTCCCTCCTGAGGCCGATGAACTCGGGATTCCCGAGGCGGTCTTCCTGTTTGCCGATTCACTGGTGGTCTTCGACCACCTTCACCACACGATCAAAGTCATCGCGCACTGCCGCTTGGATGGCGATCTCGAGTCTTCGTACGCCCAGGCGGCGCAGCAGATTGATGCGATCGTCGCGCGGCTGAACAACCCGACACTGACGCTGCCAGAACAAGAGGTCGGTGCGGTGCTTCGCAAAGGCGGTGAAGCGACGACGAGCAACGTGGGCCGCGAAGGCTACGAACTGATGGTCGAGAAAATCCGCGACCATGTCATCGGTGGGGATGTAATCCAGGCGGTGCCGTCGCAGCGGCTCGCGCGGCCCACGGCGGTGCATCCGTTCAACATCTACCGGCAACTGCGGACGGTGAACCCTTCGCCCTACATGTTTTATCTCGATATGGGCGACTTCCAGGTCGTGGGTGCTTCGCCCGAACTGCTCGTCCGGGTTGAAGATGGCCAGGTCGTGAATCATCCGATCGCGGGCACCCGCCCGAGGGGCCAGACCGCGGCGGAGGACGAACGGCTGGCGGTGGAGTTGCTCGGTGACGAAAAGGAACGAGCTGAGCACATTATGCTGGTCGACCTCGGCCGGAACGATGTCGGGCGTGTCTCGAAGCCGGGAACGGTTCGTGTCTCGAAGATGATGGAGATCGAGAAGTACTCCCATGTGATGCACATCGTTTCGCATGTTGTGGGCGAACTCGAAGAAGGCAAGACGGCCTTTGACGCATTCCGTTCGGTGTTCCCGGCCGGCACGGTTTCCGGCGCGCCAAAGGTGCGAGCAATGCAACTCATCGCCGAACTCGAACCGTCAAAGCGAGGGATCTACGCCGGCGCGGTGGGCTACGCGAGCTTCGCCGGAAGCCTGGACACCTGCATCGCGATCAGGACGATGCTGGTGAAGGACGGCGTTGCTTACCTGCAGGCGGGCGGCGGGATCGTGTTTGATTCGGAACCGAACGCCGAATACATCGAAACCGTGAACAAGATGAAGGCGCTTATGCGTGCGATCGACCAGGCGGAGATCGCGGCAGCAGAAGGGGTCGGGAGAGTTCTCGCGGGGAACGAGGGATGACGGACAGGCGGCCGGATTGCGTTTATGGCGTGCTGGTCCGGGATGAGACGGTGTTCGTGCGTGCGATGGGCGGGCATTTCGGCTTGCCGGGCGGGGTGTTCCGGCCGATGGCCGAAGACCGCAAGGTGGAGTTGCGTGCGCACCTCTGGGATCAGCTCGGGATTGAAGCGAATTCGGTCTGGGCGCAGGGCGCCTTCGAGTACCGCAACCCGGACGAAGACCGGGAAAAGTTCTGCGGCTTCTACTCCGTGTGGGCATGGGATGGAGTGGTCGCCGAGGCCAACGGTCGCTGGATGAATGCCGATGAGCTCGCCCGAACGGCGATGCCGGCTTCGCTGCGCATCCTCCTTTTCAGCGTGCTCCAAACGCAGGCGGTGAAAACGACATGAAGCAGCACATCGAGATGGCGGCGATCCTCGAGCGCGACGGCCGGCTCTTCCTCGTGCGGGAGCGTCCCGATTCGCACTGGACCCTGCCGGGCGGGCCGCTGCCACCCGAAAACGACGACATCGACCTGGAAATGGACGCGGTGCTGCAGCGCCTTGGCGTGATGGCGCCGGCAATCGAAGAGGACTTCCTCCAGACGCACTACTTCCCCGCGGACGACGGACAAATCGTTTACAACATCTATGCGGCGACCGAGTGGGTTGGTGAACCGGCACCAACTCCCGGCACCGGTTCGGGATGGTTCACGATTGCGGAGCTAGCCGCGATCCGGATGGAGGAGCGTGCGCGGAACGCAGTACTCGAAGCGTTCGGGCTGAAAGAGCCAGAGGACGATACCGCCAGGATCATGGCGGCACTGTCGCCCGCAGGCGCATTCAGCGCTCCTTTCTCGAGCGACGCGCAAGAGACGATTGATGATCCCCGGCTTTCGGAGCGGCGGGCAGCAGGACTGGATGTCCTGCGGAGCCTGCGCGGGGGTGCGGACCCGCTCGAGGCAGCAGCGGCAATGGAAATTCGGCAGCCGGAGATCGCAGGGGATGTGGTCGATTTCGCGCTGGGCGAGGTCTGGGCCGGGAGCGCTCTCGATCGAAAGACACGGAGTCTGCAGGTAGTGGGGATGCTGGCGGCGACGGGTCGGACTGGTTGGCCCCTGCGTTCACACATCGAGGGCGCCCTGAACCACGGGGCGACTCCGCAGCAGATTACCGAGACGTTGCGCATGGTGGCCGTTTATGCCGGGTTCCCGGCGGCACTGGAGGCATGGCCGGTGATGGAGCGCGTGTTCGCAGACCGTGGAATTCCGCGGCCGGGACAGCGGCCATGACAGCGGTCCTCTGGGATCTCGATGACACGCTGTTGAATACCCTGCCGGGGCGGATGAGCGCGCTCGCCCATGCGTACGAGGCCTGCCTTGGCGAGAAGACCGACCCGGAGGCGCTCTGGCGATCACATCGAGGGGGCACGCTGGAGGATCTGGGGCGTCGACTCCTCGGTGCCGACTACCTCCGGTTCGCCGATACCTACCGCGAGTATTACTACGGGTTGAACCAGGCGATCCAGCCCTTTCCCGGGGTCGTTTCGGCGCTCGATGCGTTTCAGCAAGCGGAGGTACCGATGGCGATCGTTACGTCGAAGATCGCCTGGGGTGCGACCGAAGAGCTGACTTCGGCGGGAATGCTTCAGTACTTCCACTCGATCGTCGGCTTCGATGACACGGACCTGCATAAGCCTGACCCTGCGCCGGTGTACGAGGCACTCGATCGCTTGTTGCTCGACGCTTCGAAGAAGGTGCTGTTCGTGGGCGATAGCCCGGCCGACATCTGGGCAGCCAAGAACGCTGGTGTGACGTCGGTCGCCGCGCTCTGGGGAACACTCGATGCGGAATTACTGCTGGATGCGCTGCCCGACTACACGGCAAAATCGCCCGGCGATGTGCTTGCAGTGATCGCTGGAGAGGCGGCCGCACCATGAACGAGCGCATCGAAAAACGGATGGCGCATGTGGGCGTGCGGTTCTACCGCAGCGGCGGCGTGGAACTTGTGCTCGTTCCGCTCATGAAAGAGACCGCATCGTTTACGCGTTCAGCCGGCGACGGATACTTCCTCGTCGCGCTGATGGGCGAACCGGGAAGTTCATATCCATTGGACCTGTCGTTGCCCGGTTCGTACGACACGGCGTATCTCGAACAGAAGTTCAAGCTCGATAGGCGCGGGTTCGGCTACACGCCCGAAGAACTCGCAGCCGTGCTTCGGCTTGTGGCTGAAGACCTCCAACAGGAAGAGAGCCTGGACCGATGACGACAGTAATGATCGATAACTACGACAGTTTCACCTACAACCTCTACCAGTACCTGGCGGAGATGGGGGCCGACGTTCGGGTCTTTCGCAACGACCAGGTCACCCTGGCCGAGATCGAAGCCCTGGAGCCCGACCACATCGTGATTTCGCCGGGGCCGGGCAACCCGGACGAAGCGGGGATCTCGCGCGATGTGATCCGCGCGTACGCGGGCAAAGTGCCTGTGCTCGGGGTGTGCCTCGGACACCAGTGCATCTACGACGTCTTCGGGGGCACGGTCGCCGGGGCGGGCGAAATCAAGCACGGCAAGACCTCGCGGATCACCCACGATGGCCAGGGCGTCTTCACCGAGATCCCGAACCACTTTGCTGCCGTCCGCTACCATTCACTGGCGGGGACACCGGAGACGCAGCCGCCTGAGTTGAAAGTCACGGCGAAATCCGAAAGCGGCGTGATCATGGGCGTCCGCCACAAGGAATTGAAGGTAGAAGGCGTGCAGTTCCATCCGGAATCGATCGCAACCGAACACGGGAAAGAGTTGTTGCGGAACTTCCTCGATATGGAGGGCGGACGATGGTGAGTTGCAAAAGCGGATTTTGGATGTTGGATTCTCGACTCCTACGCGAGGGCGAGGTTGTGTTTTGGTGATTCAGGATGCAATTCGCGCGTTGATCGAGCGGGGGGCGCTTACTGGTTCGGAGACCGCGGCGGCGCTCGAAGAGATCATGA
>JBATAT010000077.1:0-3118 GCA_049662005.1 Tepidiformaceae bacterium | reverse complement strand
GAAACGTCGCCTGGTACTTCCTTTCCGAGATCCGCCACAGTTCAGATTTCCTGAAGTATTCCGCACCGGCCGCCTCGATGATGCGCGTCATTCTCGCCCAGGGCGACGAGCCGCAGGATCGCGCCACCGCCCTCGCCGAGACCGCGGTCATCGGGTCGATCTTGCACGGCATCGCTCCGCGCGATGAGGAGCAGTGGGCGATCGCGGAGCGCCTCTACGACGAAGCGACACTC
This sequence comes from Tepidiformaceae bacterium, assembly GCA_049662005.1. GTDB lineage: Bacteria > Chloroflexota > Dehalococcoidia > Tepidiformales > Tepidiformaceae > Amarobacter. Next base: position 2,885 of record JBATAT010000077.1, on the reverse strand, counting down.
GAAGACCTTCGCCACTGGGACCCGCTTCTCGGCTACTTCGGTCACCCACCGCGAAAAGATTCGGGCGAATTCTGTTCGTGTGGCTGCCGCTGGCGGCGAACCGGGAGACAGAGCGGGGAACTGAGCGTTTAGGCCGCTGACGCCGCGAGCGCACTCCCGGCAACCGCCGTCGAGTGCCGATGGACCCGCCCGTTCGCGAGTTTCACTCGCGCGGTGCAGAATCGCGACACATGAACGATGAGACTCACTTCGAAGCACTCGGCGGGAGCGTGGACACAATGACCTGGTTCGATACGGCGCGATTCGGGATGTTCATCCATTGGGGCCACTCTTCCCAGCAGGGTATCGAGCTTTCGTGGCCGATGGTCGGCGGGAATGCGGCCTTGCCCAAGGCGAACACGTCGGTCGAGGAATACCAGGCTTCTGCGGCCACCTTCAATCCCGAGAACTGGGATCCCGTGGCGCTCGCGCGGACGGCGAAATCGCTCGGCATGCAGTACGCCGTTCTGACCACGAAGCACCACGACGGCTACGCCATGTTCCACACGAAGACCTCCCACTTCGGCATCGAACACTCGCCTTACCGGCGCGATATCGTGCGCGAATACGTGGATGCCTTTCGCGCCGAGGGTCTGCGCATCGGCCTCTACTTTTCGCTCATCGATTGGCACCACCCGGACTACCCGGCGTTTACGGATGCGGACAAGCCCTACCGTTTCGGACGTTCGAATCCGCCGACGCCCGAGCAGTGGGAACGCTTCCTCGGCGACATGTTCGAACAGGTGCACGAACTGCTCACGAACTACGGCGCCATCGACGTCATCTGGTTCGATGGCGGCTGGGAACGCACCCCGGAACAGTGGAAGGCGAAGGATCTCGAAGCGCTCATCCGCCAGCTCCAGCCGGAGATCCTGGTTAATGACCGCCTGCCGACAGTTGGCGATTTCGAAACCCCGGAACAGTTCGTCCCCGCCCAGGCGCCCGCTCAGACGTGGGAAACCTGCATGACGCTCAACGAAAGCTGGGGCTACAACCCCTCAGATACAGCATGGAAGTCGCCGCGTCAGGTGATCCATACGCTGTGCGAAGTGGCCGGCCGTGGCGGGAACCTGCTGCTGAATGTCAGCCCCATGGGCGATGGCAGCATCATGCCGGAGCAGCGAGCGATCCTGGGAGCCATGCAGCGCTGGCTCACCGCGAACGCGGACAGCATCATCGGCACCGAACCCGGGCTGGAGCCGTGGCAGTTCTACGGTCCCTCAACCCGGCGGGGCAACACCACCTACCTCCACCTGCTCATGCGCCCATACGAGACGGTCGCCGTTCGCGGAGTCCACATCAAGAAGGTGCAATCGGTCCGTGTGCTGGCGACCGGCCAGGAGCTGGCGTTCACCACCCGCTGCGCGATCATCGACGAGTGGTTCAACAAGGATCCGCTCGGCGAACTGACAATTGAAGTGCCGGAAGAGGCGGTGGATTCGCTGGCGACGGTGCTGGCGGTGGAGTGGGAGTGAGGCGATGGGTAAATGCGCATCTGCATATGCTTTAGCGAAGGAACGAAAATGGCGAGTGGGCTTTTCTTGTCTTAGTGCAAATACTAGAATTGTTTCCGGAGGACGACGCTACTTTTCTAGAAACTAGAAAAGCGCACGGCCCTTTGCTAGCCGTTGGCACGAAACGAGAAAAGTGGACGCACGCGACTTCATTCAACCAGCCGGAACATTCCTGCGGAGGACCTCGTCGCTGACGGGCAAGGATTACGCTGCCTATCTGCCAAACGAACTCCCGCCACCGGAAACTACGTCAGCAATCTCTGAATGCGTGATGCTGCTGGCCGAAGCGACGCATGCCGTGGGTCACCTTGACGGCATTGGCCGGTTCATGCCGAACCCTCATCTCCTCGTGGAACCATATATGCGGCGGGAAGCGGTCCTGAGTTCGCGGATTGAGGGCCTACACACCACTCACGCCGAACTCGCGACACTCGAAGCAATGGGTGAGCTCTCCCAGCGAGCCGACGCGCGCGATGTTCACAACTACGTGGTGGCACTCGATTACGGCCTGCGCCACGTCATTGAAAACGGCCTTACCCGTCAACTTGTCGAGAGGATTCACTCCAAGCTGATGCAAGGTGCCCGCGGCGAGGCCTTCTCCTCGCCCGGCGAATTCCGCAATATCCAAAATCATATCGGTAACACCCGCGATCACGCTGAAGCACGCTTCGTTCCCCCACCTCCCCTTGAGATGCAGAGTACGCTCGACGCGTTCTTCGAATACCTGCGCACGGGCCCGTCCACGCCTCCGCTCGTCGAGGCAGCGTGGGCCCATTACCAATTCGAAACGATCCATCCGTTCCTTGATGGCAACGGCCGCGTAGGCCGGGCACTCATCCCGTTGCTGCTGGCCTGGCGGCGCCAGTTGGAGCATCCACTGCTCTACCTGAGCCCCTACTTCGAACGCAATCGGGCCGAGTACTACGACCGACTCTTCGCGGTTAGCGCCCGGAGTGAATGGAGCCAATGGCTGAAGTACTTCCTGATTGGTGTGCGGGATCAAGCGGACGAGGCCGCATCACTCGCAAGAGCCATTGTCGAACTTGGAGAAGCATGGACGGCGAGGCTCGCCGCCTTACGCGCGACGCAAAACGCCCACCGCCTCGCCCAACACGTTCTCCAATTTGTCGCCATCGATGCGAAAGGCGCCGGCCGAGTTCTGGGAGTGGCCCCGCAAACGGCTTACAAGAGCATCGAAGCGCTCGTAACGGCAGGCATTCTTGAAGAAGTCACTGGCCGTCCATGGGGCCGCGTGTTCCTCTCGCCAGAACTCCGCGAGATGCTCGACGCATAGCCAGGATTAAAGGAAACGGCCCGAAACTTTAATCCTGC
>JBATAT010000076.1:0-1914 GCA_049662005.1 Tepidiformaceae bacterium | reverse complement strand
GGCGATGATGCGTTCCTCAAACTCCTTCGCGAGAGCGGCTCGCGATCGAACTGACGAACCTGTGCCGTGCGATGATGGTACGCACGTGCGGATGTCCTCGCCGCGGTGATGCGCAACAATGCGGCTGATGGCTGAAGAACCCACAGACGCCCGGCCGATGTTCCACCCGTCCAGCTGGACGGAGGCGCCACCGCCCACCGGACAACGGCTGGCGCTGCACAGGCTCTCGGCATCGCTGCGCAAGATCACTGAAGCGCTGATGGACATGGATGCCTCCGAGGCGGACCTGCTCGCCGCCGCAGGGGCCATGGATGCGTTCGCCGAACGGCTGGAAGCCACACGCACCGGACGCCACCAGTGGGGATTCGCCGAATCGAGCACCGCCCCTTCGACGCGGGTGATGCTGGATCGGTCGCCGATCATCGGGCTCGGGAATCCCCTCGCGCCGCCCCTGAGCTTCCGTGTCGAAGGCGACCGGGTGAAGGGCAGCGGCAGCTTCGGGCTGCAGTACGAAGGCCCGCCCAACAGCGTCCACGGCGGGTTCGTGGCCGCCGCACTCGATGAACTCCTCGGCATGGCGCAGACGCTCAGCGGCAACCCTGGCATGACCGGCACACTGACGATCAAATACCGGAAGCCGACGCCGCTCCATAGGGAACTCGACCTCAACGCGTGGGTGGTGCGAGTGGAGGGCCGGAAGATCTTCACGGCGGGGACGATTCACGACGGCGAAACGCTCTGCGCGGAGGCAGAAGGGGTCTTTATCTCCGTTGACTTCGATCGGATGTGGGCGATGCAGGCGGGCGGCGGGGAATAGCCGCCGACCGACGCCTTCCGCCTGGATATTCTCAGGCACCGAAAAGGCCATCCGCGCCTTCCACGGATGGCCTTCCCGGATGGGTGCTGGCCGCAGAGGGTACGGCGCACCAGGAGGGAACCTTCTTGTCGTTACCCGTAGCGCCACTCGGGCGTGGCCACGTGGCAGCGCCCGCAATAGCGATCGCGGGGGTCGTAGGTGTGGCTGCATTCGGGGCAGCTGCGTTCGATGACGGCGCGTTCCTGCTGGATGCGAGCAGGAATGGCATCGGCAGAAATCAGCCTGCGCCACCAGGATTCGTGTGATTTTCGAAGCATGACTTTCCTCCCGGGAAGCGTCGGTGGAGCAACGGCGAGACCTGCGTTGTTCACGCGGGCCACGAAGTCGTCCGGCGGTTCGAGAGGCAGTTACGGCAGGCTTTAGCGGCTGCCACGCCTCTCCCAATACGCCTGCGGGGTTAGCTGACGGGTTCGGTGAAGGGAGTCACCTACCGGCTTGCGCCGGATTCACCCCAGGTTGTTGGGTCCCCCGTCCGGTGTTTCCACCGGTTCGGCATGGCATTTGTACCATAGGCACCTGAAAAAATGCATAAACACGGTGTAAATTCGCCCGCGCGCCGGATGGAATGGCTTACACGAAGAGCGCGCCGACGGATTGGCCAGTGTGGATACGGCCGATGGCGTCGCCGAACTGTGGTGCAACGGGCAGGATCGTCATGTTCGGGAGGCGTTCTTCTTCGGAGAGTGGAACTGAATCCGTCACGACGATCTCCCGGGCATCGAGCGAGCGCAGCCGTTCCACGGCGGGGCCGGCGAAGACCGGGTGGTAGCAACTGACGATGATTTCGCGTGCTCCATGATCACGGAGCGCGTTGACCGCCGACACGATGGTGCCGGCCGTGCTGATTTCGTCATCGAGGATGAGGCAGCCGCGGCCTTCGACATCGCCGATGACGTGCATGGCCTCGGCGGTCTCGTTGTTACCCTGGCGGCGCTTGTCGATGATGGCGAGGGGCAGGTCCAGGCGAACGGCGAGGTCGCGGGCGCGCTTTTCGCCGCCGACATCGGTCGCGACCACGGTGTAGTTGTGAAGGTCCT
>JBATAT010000075.1:0-3310 GCA_049662005.1 Tepidiformaceae bacterium | reverse complement strand
CGCGCGATGCGGCAGGCCGGGGATGCCATGGAGCAGGCCGCGAGGGCGTCATGATTGCGAGACTGTTGGTGTTGGGAGTGAGGGGCTACCAGCGCACCTTTGGGGCTGTGATGCCGCCGGTTTGCCGATACTCACCGTCGTGCTCGACCTATGCGGTGGAAGCACTCGAGAAGCACGGCGCGGTGCGAGGGAGCTGGCTTGCCGTGCGTCGACTGGTGCGTTGCAACCCGTGGGGCGGGCGAGGGTACGACCCGGTCCCGGACTAGGGAGCTGGGGCGCGCGGATTGGTCTTGGTGGTGTACGGCCAGCTAAACGTCCGCAAACTGTCAGCGCAACTTGTCCGCGGCGCGCGATAGAGCTGAATGTGGCCGGCTTCCCGGATGCGGGTCGGGACGACGGGCGGATTGGGCGCGGGACCACGAGCCAGTGCTGTCTCCCAGCTTGCGCAGCGTTTCGAGACAGAGGGCACGTGTTGGAGGCCGCTGAAAGTGGAGCGGGCCACGTGGAAAGCGATTGGAGTCGATGGCCGTCCGCGCCCGACGGTGCAGGGTGTCGACGGCTGCGCCGGGCGAATGTTTCACGTGAAACATGAGTACGCTCGCGCTGGTCTGTGATCCGGAGGTGGAGCCGGCATCGTCCCGGCGTTTGCACGCCCGCTGTGGGTTGGGCGTTGCAGCGCTGCTGCCACTCGCTTTTGCGGGTAGATCGGGTGCGCGGGCGCGTCTGCGCCGCTGATGGCACGTTTGCGCCCGAGGCGCATTTCGCCTGGCCATAGTGGATCCGGCGACCGGGCCGGAGCGAATTGGGACGATGCGAGCCAGGTGTCTGTGGCACGGGCGGTGTTTGTCGGGCCGAGGGAGTGAGTGTGTTTCACGTGAAACAAAAGCGAAAGGCAGCCGCGCTTCGCAAGTTGTGCATTCCGCGGGTCGCCTGGCGAGGTGGGGGTATTGGAGTTTGCAAGCGTTCCTGGCGCCCGCCGTGCTCGGCAGTCACAATAGGTAAGAGGCACTGGGCAGGTGTTTCACGTGAAACACAGAACATATGTGCTATTTTACGTTCCACGTGAAACAAGAGCTGGCTCTGCTGCCATATAAGCGAGCGTCCCCCTACCATAACCCGGTGAATCTACGGCGAAGCGCCATCGTTATCCTGGCGCTCCTTTCCCTTCCGCTTCTCTCATCCTGCGTTAAGGTCCTCAATCCCAGCGGTTGGGCTCCTGTCGTCTTCGACGGCGACACGGCGTATGTCGTCACGTCGAAGGGGAAGCTCTCCTCCATCGACATCGAGGGAGACACTGGCACCGCTAACTGGACCTTCCCGGACAAGGATCGCAGCGAAGACAAGGATCTCGAACTCAAGGCTATCTACGGAGCCCCGATTGTCGATGGAGATCGAATCTACTTCGGGACGTTCCACGGGGGCGTGTTTGCCTTGCGGAAGGAAGATGGACGCCCGGTTTGGCCCGGCGTCGATGGAAATCCGCAGAAGATCAAGGGTGATTTAGCCGGCGGGATCGTCCTGGCCGGCGACACCATCTTTTTCGGGACGACGGAGGGATGGGTTTACGGCTGGAATAAGGAAGACGGACGTCCCGCTCGCGGGTGGGAAGAGCCGAAGAAGGTGGCTGGCGGAATCTGGGCTGCTCCGGTCGCGAATAGCGATACCGTTTTCGTAGCGACGACCGAAGGCAATCTCCACGCGTTTTCCATGTCGGATGGCTCCGAGCGGTGGACTTCGTTCAAGGCCTCCGGCGCAATCATCGAGCTGTCGTTCGCGAACGACGATCTGCTCTTCGTCCCGAGCATCAACCACCACGTCTACCTCGTATCGGTTCAGGACGGGTCGGTGGTGTCGGATTTCAAAGCCAATAACTGGGTTTGGAGCAATGGCGCAACCGAGGGTTCGAAGCTGTTCTTCGGGGATTTCTCGGGAACCGTGTTTGGACTCGACATAACCACAAAGCCAGCGACGGAACTCTGGGCGCCTGCCTCGGTTGGCGACGAGCACATCCGCGCTGCGCCTGCCATCATCGGGGACGTGGTAGTGGTGGTCGACCGGAAACCCGTGGTGAGCTTCATCAACATCAAAGACGGGACGATCCTGAATCGTGTTCCGTTGCAGGATGCAGGGACCGTGCGCGCGGACCTGACGGTGAAGGATGACTTTGCCTATATTTCGACCACCAACGGAAAGCTCTTCCGGGCTGAGCCCAAGAATCTGAAGGTTGTGGAAGTCGTCTTGAGCGGGGTGAAGAAGTGATCGGGGACGTCTTCACGCTGCTGATGCTGAACCCACTGGTGAACCTGCTGGTGTTCCTGACGCACATCCTGGGCGGAAGCTTCGGGCTGGCAATCATCGCCTTCACGATCCTCGTTCGGGCGGCGACTTTCCCGCTGACGCTTCGCCAGCTCCATAGCACACGGGCCATGCAGTCCCTTCAGCCGCGCATCCAGGAAGTGAATAAGAAGTACAGCGATCCCAAGCGTCGCCAGGAAGAGGTGATGAAGCTGTATCGGGAGTCGGGGACGAACCCGATCAGTTGCCTTGGGCCAATGCTGCTGACGTTTCCCGTGTTCATCGGCCTGTATAGCGCTATTCGAATCGCGCTGCCGAACTCACCCGAAGCCCTCGAGAAGCTCTCGGGGCACGTCTACAACTGGAGTTACCTCCAGCATGCTCTGCCGCTGAAAGAATACTTCCTCGGCGTCGACCTCCGCGGCAACGGCGGCGAAAGCATCATTGGCTATGTTTTCGTCGCCCTCGTGGCCGCAACAACCTTCGTTCAATCCAAGACGACCATTACCACGAACACCGACGATAAGGTGAAGTCGCAACAGCAAATGATGAACGTGATGCTGCCGTTCATGTTTGCGTTCTTCGCGCTTAGCTTCCCGGTAGGCGTCAGCCTCTACTGGGTAGTGAACTCGGTCGCCCAGATCGGGTTCAATATTCTGACCTATGGTTTCCCGGCTCTTGGACTCGAACCCGTCTTTAAGGCGCGCACACCTGCTGCAGCGCCCCAGGCCGCGCTTGCTGTGTCAGGTGATCGCGGCGGATCAACCACACCTGCTGGTGAATTGAGGACAACGAATGGAACAGGCCGAAGCAAGCGGCAAAACCGTCGAAGACGCCCGTAACAAGGCGCTCGCCAAACTGGGAGCTCGCCTCGATGAGGTCGAGTTCGTCGTGCTGGATGAAGGAAAGCGCGGTGGCCTCTTCGGCCGCGGCGCCCAGGACGCCGTCGTCCGCGTGACACGCATCGCCGGGGGCGCCCCACCGGCACGTTCTGAACCGCCCGATACCCGGATCC
>JBATAT010000074.1:0-3701 GCA_049662005.1 Tepidiformaceae bacterium | reverse complement strand
CAGTCCACGCCGTCCTCCAGACGGTCGATCTCGCGACGGGCGAGGGCCTCTCCGCCACGGTCAGCACGCAGGCCACCGCCGAGGGCATCGCCGACGAAGCTGACCGCATCGAGCGCCTCGTTGAGAGCTGCCGCACATCGGATGCCGTGCGCGAGGCACTGGCATCGAAGCGCTACTGGCGTGAGTTGTACGTCGGCACCGCGATCGAAGGGACCGTCGTCGAGGGCTTCATCGACCTGCTCTACGAAACCGACGAAGGCCTCGTGATTGTCGACTACAAGACTGACTCGGTGCGCGACGCAGCCCAGGTGGCGACAGCGATGGAGCGCTACCGCCTCCAGGGAGCCGCGTACGCGATCGTCCTGGAAGCAGCGCTGGGGCGGCCGGTTGCGAAGTGTGTCTTCGTGTTCGCGGAACCGAAGACCGAGGCAGTGATCGCAGATCTTGAGGAGGCCAAGGCCGCCGTCCGCGAGGCTATCCGGCGCAGGTTCACTCCGGCGGCAGGATAACGCCCGGGTTCAGGATTCCAGAAGGATCGAGCGCCTTCTTGATCGCGCGCATGGATGCGATGTCGGCTTTGGACCTGGTCAATTCGATCCAGGGCCGTTTGGCGATGCCGATGCCGTGCTCGGCGCTGATGCTTCCGCCAAGTTCGGCGACAAGGCGTAACACAGCGTCGTCGGCAACTTCATCGTCCGGCTCCAGGCCGAGGATGTTCACATGCAGATTTCCGTCCCCAGCGTGGCCGAAGAGGATGGGGCGAGCGTCCCGGCGAACCGCCTGGATCACAGAGCGAACCCGTCGTTCGAATTCGGGCAGGTTCGAAAGCGGGAGGGTGACATCGAGCTTGTGGGGGATGCCTTCGGCGCTGATCGCCTCGGTGTGGCGTTCGCGATACGCCCAGAGACGGTCGCGCCCGGCCGCGTCCGTCGCTATCGCCGAGTCCTCGACGGCTTCGATGCCAGCCAGGACTGCGGAGAGTTCGGCGGATTCGTCGTGCCGCGCAGCAGTCTCGACGAGCACGTAGCACCCGGGATGCTTCGAGAACGGAGGAGGCACACTAGCGTGCGCGCAGACCAGGTCCACACCCTCGGGGAAGAATGCTTCGGCGGCTTCGAGCGAGGGCATCGCGCCGCGCACAGCCGCGACCACGCCAAGGGCGGAACGCAGATCGGGCACACCGAGCAACGCCACCGTGCGCTGCTGGAGCTGGGGCACGAGCTTCAGCCGTACGGCCGTTATCACCGCGAGTGTGCCTTCGCTTCCCGCAAACAGCTGGCCAAGGTCGTACCCGGTATTGTCCTTCACGAGGCCTGGCAGGCGGCGTAGCACGGCGCCACTCGCGAGCACCGCCTCGAAGCCGAGAATCTGGCGGCGCATCGAGCCGTACCGGATAACGCGGATGCCACCGGCATTCGTCCCGACCATCCCGCCGATGGTTGCGCTGTCGCGCGAGGCAAGGTCGACGCCGAAGGCCCAGCCCTCCGGCCGGATGTGCTGTTGGAGCGCGGCGAGGGTGGCTCCGGCGCCCACGGTGATCTCGCCCGAGGTCACGTCGAAGTCACTGAGGCTGCCGAGTCGAGCGAGCGAGAGCACCAGCTCACCGCCGCGAGGTACGCTCCCGCCGACGAGCCCGGTGTTCCCACCCTGCGGCACAAGCGCGACGTTTGCTGCTTCGCAGGCGGCCACAACGCGCGCCACTTCGGCCGTACTGCCCGGACGAACAACCGCCAGCGATTCACCGTGGTAACGGCGTGTCCAGTCGGTTTCGTAGGTGGCACGAAGGTCGGCGTCGGTCAGGAAATGGCTCTCGCCGACGATGCTTCGCAATTGGCCAAGGATTTCGGGGGGCACGTCCGCGAGTGTAGCGCCGTTCGGGCTATTCGTCGGATTCGGCGGCATCGTTCGCCCCGGTCCCGGCGAGCGCCGTTCGAGCGGGAATCTCTTTGGCAATGCTCCTCAGGGTCTCGATCACCTTGTTGTCGACGGCGTCGCGGGCCGCCCGGATCGCGCTGAAGATCGCGCGCCCGTTCGAGCGTCCATGCCCGATAACGACAATGCCATCGACGCCGATGAGTTGAGCGCCGCCATACTCCGCGTAGTCCAGCCGGCGCTTCACCTTGCGCAGCTCCGACATCAACACGAGGCCGGCTGCCCTGTTCCATGGCGTGAGTTCTACTGCCTTCCGGATTTCCCCGAGGAGCAACTCCGCCATGCCTTCTGCCGTCTTCAAGACCACATTGCCGGTGAATCCGTCCATCACGGCAACATCGCAGACGCCCCTGGTCAGGTCCTTCCCCTCGACGTTGCCGATGAAATTCAGCCGGCTACCGCGTAGCGCCGCGTTGACCTCGATCGTCAGCTGATTGCCCTTCGAGTCCTCCTCGCCTATCGAAAGCAGGCCAACCTGTGGGTTGGCAATCTTGAACATGCGTTCCATGTAGGCGGCGCCCATGTAGGCGAACTGGACGAGGTGGATCGGGCGGCAATCGGCGTTCGCGCCAACATCGAGGAGCATCGTGAGGCGGCCTTCGCCGGTAGGAAAGATCGTGGCGAGCGCCGGGCGGCCGATACCCTTGATCCGCCCCAGCGTGAGGAGCGCACCAGCCATGCTCGCGCCGGTGTTCCCCGCGGTCACGAAGGCATCGGCTTTGCCATCCTTCACCATCCGCAGGCCAATACTGATCGAGCTCTGCGGCTTCGCCTTGAATGCCTCGGTCGGGTGTTCATCCATGTCGATGACGTCAGGCGCATCGACGATGCGCAGGTTCTTCGGATTCGTGCCCTGGAGTTCGGCCTCGATCGCTGCTTTGCGGCCGACAAGCGTGAGTTCGACGCCAAGACCGCCCGCAGCCATCAGGGCGCCGGCGACGATTTCCGCGGGCGCGTTGTCGCCGCCCATCGCATCGAGAACGATTCGAGCTGTCATCCGTCTCTCCTGCGCGCCAACACGACCATCCGTTCGCTCTCGTTCGTCAGCGGTCCAAGTTCATAGTCGCCGTAGACATCGACAAGTGCGAGTCCCGCGCGATCGAGCAGGTACTCAAGCTCGAACCGGTACACGTAGCGAAGCACATGCTCGCTCACGCTGCGCCGGACAAGGCCCTCTTCGTCGACGGTTTCGTAGGTCACGCGAAGATGACGCGTCTGGTCGGCGAGGTCATCTTCGTGCAGGTGGTAGCAGTCGAATGATCGGCCATCGTCAGTCTGACCGGAGTACACCAGCACCTGCTGGCCGTTCGAATCCGGGTCGAGCCCGGCAGCCGGGCCGGGCAGGTCGATCGCGAGCCGGCCGTTGAACACCAGCGATTCGCCCAACTGCTGCAAAAGTTCGAACTGCTCCTCGCCGTGCTCGCAATAGAGAAAGACATCCAGCGGAAGGAGGACAAGGCCATAATGATCACGTTCGAGGGCGAGGCCGGCGACGCGGCCCTCGATGAAGGTGATATCCAGGGCGTCGGCCTCGGCCTTCCCGCGGGCACGTTCGAGCATCGCGGACGATGGGTCGATTCCCGTTACCTCGTAGCCTGCGCGAGCCAGTTCGAGTGCTATCCGGCCCGTGCCGCAGCCGATTTCAAGCACCGGCCGGTCAGTTCTGCCTGCGAACGATAGCCAGAGGCCGGTGTCGTCTCGATACTCGCCATGAATTGCGTCGTAGAAGGCGGCATCGCTTGCGTATGGGTCGGTGGGCACGGTTGCGA
>JBATAT010000073.1:0-2307 GCA_049662005.1 Tepidiformaceae bacterium | reverse complement strand
GGTCGAACTTGAAATCGAGAAGGAGCTCGGGCTCAAATCGAAGCCCGAAATCGAGCAGTACGGGATTGCCGCCTTCAACGCGAAGTGCAAGGAATCCGTCTCCCGCTACGTCGAAGAATGGACCGAGCTGAGCGAGCGCATCGCGTTCTGGGCCGATTACGACGACCCCTACGTCACCTACCACAACAACTACATCGAATCGTGCTGGTGGATCTTCAAGCAGATGTGGGATCACGGCCTCGTCTACCAGGACTACCGCGTCACGCCCCACTGCCCGCGCTGTGGCACCAGCCTCAGCGACCACGAAGTGAGCCAGGGATACCGCGACGATACGCCCGACCCCAGCGTTTTCGTGAAGTTCCGCGTGACCGAAATCGCAACCGGTTCACCGGTTGCGTCCGCACTGAGGCTCCGAGACGGTATCCCGACGTTTCTTGTCGCCTGGACTACGACCCCCTGGACGCTTCCCGGGAACACCGCGCTTTCGGTGAACGAAGCGGCAGAATACGGCGTGTACCGCGTGGGCGAAGAGCGCCTCGTCCTCGCCACCGCGCTCTCGGGCGAGGTACTCGGCGAAGATGCTGAACTGCTTGCAACCATCCGGGGCGCCGAACTCGTCGGCGTCCGCTACGAACCGCTCTACCGGCCCGAGAAGCTCGGCCTTCCGATCATGCGGTTCGGTGAGGATGGGCACCTCAGGCCCGTCGCCGACGGCGAAAACGTCGATGGCCTCCGCCGGGTTGCATCAGCGGAGTATGTCTCGCTCGAAAATGGCTCGGGCATCGTCCACACCGCGCCAGCCTTCGGCGCCGAGGACTTCTCCGAAGGCAAAGAGCTCGGACTCCTGTTCGTCCAGCCGGTCGATCTCCGCGGGCTCATGGCCCAGGGGCTCCCCGGCGCTGGTAAGTTCGTCAAGGATGCAGACAAGGACGTCAGTCGTGACCTCGAAGAGCGCGGCCTGATGCTCAAGAAGGCCACGTTGAAACACACTTATCCGTTTTGCTGGCGCTGCGGCACGCCGTTGCTCTACTACGCGAAGCCGAGCTGGTACATCCGGACGACAAAGCAGAAGGAATCGCTCCTCGAAGGCAACAGCCGGATTCACTGGTACCCCGAACACATCCAGAACGGCCGCTTCGGCAACTGGCTCGAGAACAATATCGACTGGGCGGTCAGCCGCGAACGCTACTGGGGCACACCCCTCCCCTTCTGGAAGTGCACGAACAGCGACTGCAACCACGCGATGTGCATGGGTTCGAAAGCGGAGATCATCGCGAACGCCAAGGATCCAGCAAAGGCCGAGGCGATGGACGACTTTCACCGGCCGTTCATCGACGACATCATCCTTCGTTGCGAGAAGTGCGGCGGCGATTCGAAGCGAGTGCCCGAAGTTGCCGATGCCTGGTACGACAGTGGCGCCGTGCCCTACGCCCAGTGGCACTACCCGTTCGAAAATGAAGAGGAGTTCCTCAAGCACTTCCCCGCCGATTTCATCTGCGAGGCTATCGACCAAACCCGCGGCTGGTTCTACACACTCCACGCCGAGGCCACCATGCTCAAGGCGAGCGAAGCCATCCCCGACAGCATCAGCTACAAGAACGTCATCTGCCTGGGACACATCAACGATGAAAAAGGCAACAAGATGTCGAAGAGCCGGGGCAATACGGTCGAGCCGTTTGGCGTGCTCGATGCCCTCGGCGCCGATGCCACCCGCTGGTACATGTACACCGCCAGCCCCGCCGGGTCGTCTCGTCGCTTCAGCCAGGCGCTCGTCGAAGAAGGTCTCCGCCGCTTCCTTCTCACTCTCTGGAACACCTATTCGTTCTTCGTCAGCTACGCGAACATCGATGGGTGGAAGCCAGGTGCCCCGTTCAGCGGCGCCCGCCCCGAGATAGACCGCTGGCTCCTCAGCGAGCTGAACGCGCTCGTCGCAAAAGTCACGAAAGAACTCGACGAGTACGACCCGACCGATGCCGCCCGCGCGATCGAAGAGTTCGTCGATGACCTTTCGAACTGGTATGTACGCCGCAGCCGCCGCCGCTTCTGGCGCGGGGTCTCCGAAGGTGATGACGACAAGCAGAGCGCCTACGACACGCTCTACACCGCACTCGTCACCGTCTCGAAGATCATTGCGCCCTTCACCCCGTTCGTTGCCGAAGAGCTGTACAGGAACCTTGTCCTCGAAAACGATCCGTCAGCGCCGATGAGCGTGCATCTGGCCAGTTGGCCGGTGGCCGAGCTCTCGCTGGTGGATGAATCACTCAACTCGGAGACGCAACTGGTGAAGCGCGTCTGCTCGCTCGGCCG
>JBATAT010000072.1:0-2900 GCA_049662005.1 Tepidiformaceae bacterium | reverse complement strand
GCCTCAAGTTCACCGGCGTCGATGCCTTCAAGGGGACAAACGTCACCGCCATAGTCTTCGAAGTTCCTTCGGTGACCACGCAGCAAATTGGCTTCTGGGCCACAACTTCGAAGAAAGACAACCTTGGCAACTGGGCGCAGCTCGATCGAATGGGCCGCCCGGCGATCAATACCGTTTTCATCCCGAAGGACCAGAAGGACGCCTACAACAACAACACGCCGGACCGGGACAAAGGAATCTACACCGACGAGGTAACCGCGACGCTTGACGCGCTGGGTAGCCCCGCGACGGCAGATCTCGCCGCGCTGCTCCTCCCCGACGTGCTCACCGTCGACCTGAGCAAGCCCGTTGGCTACCTCAATGGCCGCGGTCTTGCCGACGACGTCATCGACATCTCGCTCCAGGCCATCACCGGCGACAAGACCATCGGCGACGGTGTGAATGCCAACGACAAAGCCTTCAGCGGCAGCTTCCCCTATCTCGCAGCCCCCTCCACGGGTGGCGCGGCGCCTGGCGCCCCGAACACCGGCAACGGGCTGGTTGCGAACGATAGCGGCAGCAGCCTCCCATGGGCGCTGCCCGCCGGCCTCATCGCCGCTGGCCTCCTCTTGGGAGCCGCTGGCTACGCCCAGTCCTTCCGATCGAAGGACAAGGCAGAGGCTTAAGGAGTTGACCATGGAACGCGCACCAGGACGGCCCAACACTTCCCGGTTTTCCTTTTCCTGGAGTTGGCGGCGAATCATCTGGCAGGTTCTGCCGATAGCCGCCATCGCCCTGGGCGCGTTCCTCCTGGCGCGCGGCCCTGGCAACGGCGAGGGCACCACCTCGCCGTCCGCCAGGGTCGATCCCCAGTACGAACAACGACTCGCCGCCAACATCGACTTCTTCGAAACCCGCGTCCAGGAGACGCATGACTCGCTCAGCTACAACCGGCTCGTCACCCTCTACCTCTCGCGCCTGCGCCTTCACGGCGATACCAGCGACGTGGTCCGGGCCGAACTGGCGGCAACCAAATCGCTCGAAGCCGCCCCCAACGCCTACTCCAGCATCATTTCGATGGCACTCGTCCGCCTCGCTCAACACGACTTCGATGAAGTGCTCAGCCTCGCCCAGCGCGCCCACGACCTGCGTCCCGACGACCCGGCCGCACTCGCCATCTCCGGCGATGCCAACATGGCCCTCGGCCGCTACGCCGAGGCCGGCGACGACTACGGCAACTACCTTGATAAGGCCGCCGGTTTCAGCGCGTTCAGCCGCAAAGCGACGTACGAAGAAGCGGTCGGCAATATCGCCATCGCCGAGCAGTTCTGGAATGCCGCAATCGATTCCACCCGGCTCGAATCACCGATCGATTCTGCCTGGGCACGGGTTCAGCTCGGCACGCTTCTTGGCAAGAACGGCGACCTCAACGGCGCTCAGTCCGAGTTCGACATGGCCCTCAAGGTCTATCCCGGATACACGCTGGCCGATGCCGGTCTCGCCCAGCTCGCGGCGATGCGCGGCGACTTCGACCAATCACTCGAACGCTTCGCCCGCGTGATGGCCGCCTACCCCTCACCCATCTACGTCGCCGAATATGCTGAAGTGGCGCAACGTGCCGGCAAGACGGCCATCGCCGGCCAGCAGGCTGCGCTCATGGGTGCCCTTGGCCAGCTTTTCGAAGCCAACGGAATCAAGAACGACCTGACGCTCATCCTATTCCAGCTCGACCACGCGCCAGTGGATGATGCGCTCGTCACCAGTGCCGAAGCCGCCTACAACGCGCGGCCGTCGCTTGCCGCCGCCGATACCTATGCCTGGGCGCTCTACCGGGCCGGCCGCTTCGATGAAGCGGCGAAATACGCCGGCGAGGCCCTTCGCCTTGGCACGAAAGAGCCGCTCTATTTGTTCCACGCCGGCATGATTGCGAAGGCGCGAGGCGACTCGACGACCGCGCGCGAAGATCTCCAGGCGGCGCTCGATCTCAACCCCAACTTCCACCCGCTGCACGCACCCGAAGCAGGGCAAACACTGAAGGACCTCGGAGGCGCACGATGACTCCCACAGCTTCTCGCCGCTGGCAACTTCGTTTTCTCGCGGCGCTCGCGGTGCTCATGCTCGCGCTCGCGCCGAGTTTCGCGCAGAGCGCCCTCGCCCACCCATTGGGCAACTTCACCGAGAACCGCTACGCACGCCTCGAGGTCTACGCCGACCGGGTCCAGATCCACTACGTGGTCGATATGGCCGAAATCCCGACCTTCCAGGCGTTGCCGAGGATCGATACGGACGGCGATGGAACTGCCTCTGAGGCGGAATTGGCTGCCTTCGCCTTGAAGACCGCCATGGCGCTTCCCGAGGAGTTCGAACTCACGGTAAATGGCGCATCGGTCCCGACCGCCGTCATCGAATCCACTTCGCAGCTTCTTCCGGGCCAGGGCGGCCTCGATGTGCTCCGCACCGTCGTCGTCTTCGACGCGCCGATAGGCAGCGTCACAGGAGGCTCGAACGTCGATGTCGCTTTCACCGATACGAACTTTTCCGGCAACCAGGGCTGGAAAGAGATCGTCATCAAGGGCTCGGCTGGCGCGGCTATCGTGGCGGCTCCTGCCCTACTCACGGACCAGTCCGATGCGCTCCGCAGCTATCCCGCTGAATCACTGCGATCCGCGCCCAACGTCTCTCGAGCGAGCTTCCAATGGGTCGTCGGCACAGGTGCTGAGGCCCCGCAGGTCGCGAACATTCAGCTCGCCACCGAAGGACGCGAGGGTGGAGGCTTCGCCAACATCTTCGCCGACCTTTCAGATGGAAATGTGACCGTTGGGTTCCTGCTGCTCTCGCTCCTCATCGCGTTCGCGTTTGGCGCGCAGCACGCGCTTGGGCCGGGCCACGGCAAGACGATGGTGGCCGCCTACCTGGTTGGT
>JBATAT010000071.1:0-2901 GCA_049662005.1 Tepidiformaceae bacterium | reverse complement strand
TGAGAATGCCGAGGCCGAACAGCGCGAGCCAGGTAGCGCGCGGTTGGCGGAAGCCCCGGCGGGCGAACCAGGCAAAGGGCAGAAGCGTCAACGCCCCGAGGCCTGTCCGGACGGCGGACATTCCCATTGGCGCCACGCCGGCATCGACGATGACCTTGATGAAGAGGAATGAGCAACCCCAGACGGCAGCGAGGGCAAGCAGGATGGCGCCCTGGCGGTTCGTCATCGTGGTTCGACCGTCCTCATTGTTCCAGCCTAAACGCCAGGGGCCTTGAGGAACGGAACCAATCTCACACTTCGGTGTACTGCAGCTGGTAGGTACGGCGAAAGAGCTGCAGCCATTCTTCCGAATTGAGAGCATCGCCCGTGAAACCGGGGCACTCGACATGGCCGAGGAGGAGCGGGGTGAGGCCGTAGGTATTGCCGAGCGATGCTGCTTCGAAGGCGGCAGCGGCGCGCTTCGAAGGCGTTGTACGGGCGCGGCCGGCTTCGGCATCCCAGAAGACGACGAAGTGGGGATAGAGGCGACAGGCGTTGGGGCGACCTTCGTAGGTGGTGCAACCAAGGTGATCGCCGAGCATCTTGCAATGACCCTCGGTACGGGCGAGAAGGTATGGCTGTGCCATCGGAAGCGTGATTGGTTCGCCAACTTCATCAACTTCGAGGAACTCCACCAGTTCCAGGTTTTCGAGCCGGCGGAAGCGATCGACTTCCCTATCGCCGAGGTTGACGCTGTAGGCATGGCAACAGAAGGCAGTACAGACTTCTGGCTGGCAAATGAACCGAGGGCTGCCGGGCAGGATGAGGGAGTAGGCTTCGAACCTCGACGAGGCGGCAGCCCATGCTGATTTCATCGCGTCGAAGAACTCCGGGGCGGGCATGATTTGATAGTAGGGGGCGAAGCCGATACGGAGCATCGAGAGTTCCTTTTGACAAACCGTTGACTGGTCGTTGTGTGAGCGAAATCGCGGCCTTATCCTTTCCGCTCCGTTGAGGGGTAGCACCGAGGAATCATGAGTAACGAACCAGTTCTCGAAACGATGTCGCTGGAAGAGCGATCACGCTTGAAGAAACAGCTGAGCGATCAGGCGGTAAAGCTTGCCGTGAACAGCCGCTGGCAGGAAGCGGCGAATGTGAACCGCGAGTACATCAACCGGTTCGGCGACGAGGCTGAGGCCAACAATCGCCTGGGTAAGGCGCTGACCGAGCTCGGCCAGATTACCGAAGCACGCGAATGCTACGGCAAAAGCCTTGAGGCCGACCCATCGAATACGATCGCGCGGCGGAACCTGGACCGGCTGGCCGGCATGAAGGATTCGGCTGGCGCGGCCCCCAGCCAGCTCGATACCCGGCTGTTCGTCGAAGAGACGGGCACGGCGACCGTCGCGAAGCTCCAGGCGACCGACGCCAAAGCAACAGCCGATCTCGACGCGGGCGATATTGTTGGACTGCAGGTGCAGGGGAACGCCGTGAATGTGCTGACCGTTTCGGGGCAGTATGTTGGCATGGTTGAACCCCGGGTTGGCCTGCGGCTTTCGAAGATGATGGAAGCGGGCAACCGCTATGCCGCGGCGATGGTAACCACCTCGGGCGAGCCGAAGGTCATCCTGCGGGAGACATTCCGGCACCCCACGATGATCGACAAGGTGAGTTTCCCCCAAGGGCGTTCGACGGATGTCCGCGCTTACACGCGAAAGGGCCTCCTGCGCCGGGACGATGACGATACATACGGCGATTTTGGCGATGATGAAATAGTCGAAGAGGAGAGCGAGGACGGTTGGAGCGAGACCGAGAGCGAGCTCGATTCGGGCACCCCGGACATCAACGTCGACCAGGACGACGAGAGCTTCGACTAGACCTCAGCCCCGAGGACGCTTCGGGGTTTCGCAATCCGTCGCATTCAGTCGAGGAAGCCAACTGGCTGCGGGCGCTCGGAGGGTGGGTCGAGCGGTGGCCAGCTCGCGATTTTCACGCCGCCGACGAATAGGTCGCCGTCTTCGTCCCCGGCAGACGCGGCGCGGAACACCGCGTCGAGATCTCCCGTGCGGCTGAGGGCTGGCTGATTGGGAGTTCCCTCTGCCCAGACAAGTTCCACGTAGTGCGGCCCGTACCAATCCGCCTGGAGCGCTGGAACGTCCGGCACTGCTGCCGATGCACCGGTGGCGAGGTCGAGCAACCAGTATTCCGGTCTGACGCTGGCCCACTCACAGCCGGTCAGGTCGGCCGAGGGCAGGAACTGGTAGAGCACCGAGCGGCTGTCCGGGGACCATTCCCAGGCGGCGTAGGCGCCCACGCCGCCATCGACGTGGCGAACTACGGCACCGGTCTCGAGATTTACGACCTGGGTGGCGTGGCCTCCGACACGCATACAGCCCAATTCGTCCGTGTTCTCGGCGGCGAATCGCCCATCCGGGGAGACGCTGCCATAGCCCGCGGGCTGTTGGTAGACCGTCACGGCACCGTCCAACTTCACAAGGGCGCGGCCACCAACCGCTTCTGAGCCAGTACCGCCCTTGAGCACAACGCCGACGCCGTCGGCGCGCCAAAGAAGCTGCCATGCGTATCCCTTGAACCCGCCAGCTCGAAGTGCGGCGTGGTCGGCCATAGCAACGGTCGCGCCGGAAACGACATCCACGAAGGCGACGGCGGGACCACTCGGACAGACGGGCGAGCCACCGGCGCAGCCCATCGCCACCGCGGCGATCTTGCCATCCGGCGAGACCGCCAGGTCCTGGATGGGCGCGGATTCAAGCGCGCTGAAGAGCGTCCGTTCACCCGAGCCATCGAGTTCGAAACGCACCAGGTCCTTTTCGGTCGCGAGCACGATTTGCCGGCCAGCCAGGGCGGCGCCGACCGGGTATTCGCCACTGCCGCCGAAATCAATGCGTGATTCAATTCGAC
>JBATAT010000070.1:0-4596 GCA_049662005.1 Tepidiformaceae bacterium | reverse complement strand
TCGCTGACCTGCGAGCATCCTCGGGCCGCGCGCCGCGCGCCAGCAGCTGGAGCGCAGCGTTGTCGAGCGCAGTCCGCCGCAAGAGCGCGTTCGCCGTCTGGAACACCCAGCTGAACTGCGTTGTCCGCAACTCGCCCGCCGAACTCCCGCGGACCAGCTGCCCATCCAGCAGCACCTCGCCCTCGGCCGGCTGCGTGAGCAACCCGAGGATCGAAAGCAGCGTCGTCTTGCCCGAACCAGACGGCCCCATGAGCGCCACCGATTCCCCGTCGTCGACCTCGATATCGACTCCGCGCACGACCCACGGCAGGTCGCTTCGGTAGCGGTGCGAAACCCCGCGTAGCGTCAGGGGCATTGCGGGTTATCCAGTACCTGGGCGGGGTTCGCGAGGACTGCGACCTCCGTCGTTAAACCCGCCGCGCGCGCAATATTCGTCACCCCGCCACGTGCACTGAGCGCCTCAACGGCGACCGCTCGGTAACCGGCCCCGTCGGCTAGCCAGATGCACAGTCCGCTTTGCCCGGTCGATATGGCACTCGATGGGAGGGCGAAGACTTCCAGTTCCTCCCGGCGGCGTACGCTCCCGTCGATTCGTTCGGGACGCTCGTCCAGCCCCGCCGCCAATTCGGCGAACGCGATTGTCGCAATGGCCGGACCCACCGGATCGACTGGGAACTCCCGGTCTCGAAGGATCGCAACCCATTCAACGGCGGGATCGAGGCTGAGTGAGTCGACCGAGTTTGCGGCGGCAACGGCGGAAGCAGCGATCGTGCCCTTCTCCTGCGCCAACTCCGCGCCGGGGGCCGGCGCTGGCGCTCCGACTACCGCGGCCAGGCGGCCTAACTCGTACTCCTCGCGGGGGAGCCAGACCACCCACGCCGGGTCGAACACTTGCCCGGTCGCCCCGAGGGATTCTGCAAGCTTTCGAACCCCCGCAGCTGTTGCACTCGTGAACGTGTCCGTGTCGCCGAAGGCCCCTGTTTGGATGAGCCCGAGGGTTGTGAGCATCGCATTAAGATCGGCGACATCCTTCCCGGTGTTGCCCGATTCGAGGCGGCGGTAGAACGGCGCCGCGGTGGCAGCCGCAATTCGACCGACGCCAGAAACTTCGAGGATCGGCGAACCGGTGCGAAGAACGTCGCCGGGGGCGGCAGAGACTTCGGTCACGACACCAGACCACGACGGCGCGCGGAGGGGAGTGCCCTCCGTCCAGGTGATCTGCACCGAAATCCGGCGCTCGTCGGTGATCGTCCGCGCCGTGAGGGTGCCGAGCACCGGCTCCGCCCGCTGGCTCAGTTCGTCCAGTTCGCCGCCAGCGCTCGAACGCGCGACCGCGACGACGACGAGCGGCAGCGCAATAACGGCCGCCAGGAGGAGCGCAGGAGTCCACGAGATGAAATTCCGCTTCATGTTCACCAATTGTCGAGGATTTGGAATTCGTTGGCTTTCTCGTTGTGGCAGGCGAAGAACCAATCGGGCTCACTCTGAACCGAGCCGATTCCGCCGGGTGGGAAGGCGATCAGCTTTAGCTCGGCCTCGGCCGGATGTGCGGGCGCGTCATGGCCGGCGGCGCGGAGGCATGCCGCGATCGCGTCGCGGTACTGCTGGCGTTCCACTTCCGTTGGCTCCGTCTTCAGCGTCTGCCAGTAGAACTCAACCTGCGGAAACGTTCCGCTACACCGGTTCACCACCGCCTTGCCGTCGGCATACGCCGCGCCAGGCCGGCCGGAGGCATTGAAGATGTATTCGCCTCGTTTGGTAAGGAACGGCCCGGGAGCGAAGCTTTCGGTAATGAGCCATCCAACCCCGTGCGAGACGGCCAGCCCACCCTCCTCCAAACAGGCTAACTGCGCGAACACGAGCTGTTCGTATTCCGCGAACGTGATAACGCCATCGGCGACGACGGGCGCTTCCTCTTTGGTCGCCTGGAGCTTTACGGCGTCGAGGTCCCCAGGCGGGATCGTGAAGCTGCCGAACTCGGCGTTTCCCGCATCGCCCAACGGCTTCCGATTTGATACGGAAGCCGTCGGCGTTTCAAGCAGGGGGCGGAGCACCGTCGGGGTTTCGGGGTTAACCGTTGCCGATGAGCCGCATGCGCCGCAGAACACCGTCACAAACGCGATGAGAACCACGGCTGCCTTCACTCCGGCCCTCCTTTCGTTAGAACTGGCTGTAGCCGTAGGCGGCATTAGGGCATGAGCCGCCAGGGTTGCAGGCGGAGTGCGTCGCTACCGCCGAACTCGCGTTCGCAACGGTCCGACTTGCAGTGCCGCCAGAAACCCAGCCGGGTCCGAGGCCGTATTGCCAGGCCCCGCTCACATAAAAGTCGCCTGACACGTAGGTCCAGTTGCAGGGTGTATACGTACCCGATTGGACGGCCGCTGTCAGGATGTAGCCGCTGGAACCGACAGCGTAGCTATCTCCCTGTGCGAAGCAGCCTTCGCTTGTGAATGACGTTTGCCAGGCGGCCGCTGGCAGGATAGTGCTGATGGCTAGAGTCGCGGCGGCTGCAAGGCCCAGAAGTGGCCGCGTGATTCGGCGAAGTGCGAGAGTCATGTTCGAGATCCTTCCACGTGGCCGGTTGGCCCGCCCGGCTGTTCGTTCACCTGCCAGGGCTGCAGTCCCTCCTATTGCGGCAGGCAGGGGAATGGTGAACTCCGCAGCATGCGTTTGTCTTGGCTTTTTCGCTAGACTTTTGGTTAAACTTTTCGGTAGCGAATTCGCTATCCGGCTCGCGTCCGAGTAACACACGCGGCTCATACCGCCGGTCCCGAAAGTTGAGCCATCGCGTCGGCGAGGCAACATCCAAGGTGCGCTTGAATCCAGCCGCCACGCATCTCGCCCGAGAGCCGCACATGTAAAGGCAGGCACATCGCGATTTCGGCGGAAGAAATGCCGATCCTCTGCTTGATCGTTCCTTCGCTGACGCCCTCGATTGTGGCGCTCTCGCGATCCCGCCTGCCTTCGTATCGCAAGACAAGCGCTCGCTTGTGGGGGAGATCCATGTTCGGGAGGTGGTGCGCCATGAGGGCCGCTATCGACTCGAGCGGTTGCGTCGCCATCGTCCGTCCTCCGACCCTCCGCTAGGGGGGCACTCATGGTGCCGGGCGCCCCAAAGCGTGTCAACCAAGGGAAGGTGTTGAGAAATGCCCCTATACCCCGCCTGCCTTGCGGGCAGAAAGCTAGTACGTCGGGCCGAAGTATGGAAGAGCATATTCCTCTCCAATTCGCTGGGCGCAACTCATGTAGAGGCCGCGTTGATCTTCGTTGAGCTGAGGCCCGAGCATTTCGAATTCGTCCCTGTTGCGGCCTTCTGGGACGCGGTCGCCAAGGCCGAACTCGCGCATGCAGGCCGCCAGCGCATTCATCGCCTGCAATTCTTCTGCCTTTGTCGGGTTGGTGAGTTCCTTCCAGAACAGATCCAATATCCCTACATGCCGGTCCACGCACCCCGCGACAGCCGCCTGAGCTCCCGGGACAGCTTCAGGGAATCCGGTACTGTACGTGTAGAGTCCTCGCCAGCTAAGGCGCGGCTGATCTGGCCGGGAGAACACGCCCCCTACATCGCGAACGCAGGCTGCCATCGCGAGGACCGAGGCTTCGTACTCCGGAAACGTGATGACACCGTCCTCCAGGACCTGCCGAATTTCATCGCTCGTGGCCGGGTCTCGGAGTACAGCTGCCCTGCGGCCGGGCCCGATATCAATATGCAGGCTGGCCAGGCTGCTCGCATCGACACCTTTCGCCACCGTGGAACCGCTCGCGGCGGTAATTTCCACCGATGGGACTCCATCGGCCGGTCGAGGCCGATCCGAACCGCCCGTCGGCGACGGCGCACTGCAGCCAACCAGGGCAAACCAAATCAGGACTGAGCCACCGACCAATCGCACACGTTCTCTCCTTTAGAGAAAGGCCTGGTGGGCATGATTCGACCCATCAGGTTCACACTCGGTCAAGGGGCGTCGACAGTGTACGGCGCAAAGCCGATGAGTCCAAATTCGTTTTCGGCGCTCTTTGCACAACCGACGTAGGCGCGCAGTTTCGATTCATCGGGTGCGATGGTGCGGACAATCTTCTGGAAGTCTTGTGGTGCCATCGATTCCGGGACTAATGTTCCCAGTCCGTTGTCTCGCATGCAGAGGGCCATCGCGGCCATCGCGTCTGCAATATCCTTCGCAGACGGCGAGACGAGTTCCTTCCAGAACAGATCCAATATCCCTACATGCCGATCCACGCACCCCGAGACGGCAGCCTGAGCCCCCGGGACGGCTTCAGGAAATCCGGTGCTGTAGGTGTAGAGCCCTCGCCAGCTGAGGCGCGGCTGATCCGGCCGGGAGAATACGCCCCCCGCGTCGCGAACACAGGCGGCCATCGCCAGCACCGAGGCCTCATACTCCGGAAACGTGATGACACCGTCCTCCAGGACCTGCCGAATTTCATCGCTCGTGGCCGGGTCTCGGAGTACAGCTGCCCTGCGACCGGGCCCGATATCAATATGCAGGCTGGCCAGGCTGCTCGCATCGACACCTTTCGCCACCGTGGAACCGCTCGCGGCGGTAATTTCCACCGATGGGACTCCATCGGCCGGTCGAGGCC
>JBATAT010000069.1:0-2833 GCA_049662005.1 Tepidiformaceae bacterium | reverse complement strand
ATCGTGCAGGTTCTGCCTAAACCCCGACGGCCTCCCGCAATCCCAGCACGCCTGCTTCTCCAAGAGCGTCGATCTCGGCATCGGTCAGCCCCAGTTCTGTTGCCAGTACGCTGGCGGTGTGTTCGCCCAGGAGCGGCGCCCGCACCACGTCGACCTCAGAATCCGAGAGGTGCACCGGCGGAGCGAGCAGCTGGAAGTCGCCCGCCTCCGGGTGGTGGATGGTCTTGATCATGTTGCGCGCTTTCAAATGACGGTCATCGAGGATATCTGCCGTGTCGTAAATAGCGCTGCAGGGCACGCCTGCAGCCGCCAACTCTTCCATCGCGTCGAACTTGTTCCGCTGCCGCGTCCACTCCGCGATCTCTTCCCAGAGTGCGTCGCCGTTCTGGTTGCGGTCCCGCACCGTCAGGTAGCGCGGATCCACGCCCAGTTCCGGCTTCCCGATCGCGATGGTTAGCGCATCCCACATCCGGCTCGTCGCCGTGAAAATGTACATGTAGTCGTTCGGGCCACCGCCGGCGCAGGGGAAGAGGTCCGTCGGTACCACCGTCCGGTTGCCCCGCCGCTCGATCGGGTTCGCCCGCCATTGCCGTTGCGACATCGGTTCGCGCATGAAGTTCGCGATGATCTCCTGCATCGAGATCTCGACGACCTGGCCCCTGCCCGTCTTCAGTCGTTGAATGTACGCCGCCAGGATCCCCAGCGCCGTGTGCACACCCGAACCGGTATCGCCGAAGGTCGCACCCGGGCGCATCGGTGGCCCGTCCGGCGTTCCCGTAACGCTGAACGATCCTCCCGCGGCCTGCGCCACCATGTCGAAGCACTTAAAACCGCTGTACGGCCCGGTTGTCCCAAACCCCTTGATCGTCGCGTAGATGATCGCCGGGTTCGTTTCCTTGAGCACGTCGTAGCCCAGTCCAAGCCTCTCCATCGTTCCGAGCGTGAAGTTCTCCACCACCGCATCGACTTTCGTGACGAGCTCGAGGAACAGTTCACGCCCCTCCGCCGTGTCCAGCGCGATCGAAACACTCTTCTTGTTGTTGTTGAAGCTCATGAAGTAGTAGGAATCATGGCCCGCCCCGGCCACATGCCTCCCCGGGTCTCCGACTCCCGGGCGCTCCACTTTGTAGACATCTGCCCCGAACCAGGCGAGGTACTGTGTCGAGCTGGTGCCAGCTTCGTACTGTGTGAGATCGAGAATCTTGACGCCATCAAGTGCAGGCATGAGGAACCTCCGGCCAATCGGATGCCTGATTGTGGAGATTGCTACGCGAGTTTGCAAAGCCGAACCCCAGGAGTCGCGGGGCTCATCCCCCGCTTAATCACAAGCCTGCCCCGAAACCACCACCACCGGCGGACACGCCACCGTCCCACGTCCATCCCAAACAGGAGTCGCGGGGCTCAGCCCCCGCTTAATCACAAGCCTGCCCCGAAACCACCAACACGCCCGATTCGCAGCCCCGCCAAACGCAAAAGATGAACCCGGCAATCGCCGGGTTCATTCATTCGGTCGCCAACGGTCCTCTCCCGGATTCGGAGTCTCCCGCTTGTAAAGCTCAAGGTCGTGCTTTGGGAACACAACGTCGATCCGACTCCCCAACGTCCCGCTAATGCACTCCGAGGCGAGCCAGTAGTCCAGGTGCATCGGCACATCGACCTTGAAGGAGTCACCGAGGATCGCTTTAACGGTCCCTAAGTGCTCGCCGTCCCGCGTGTAAACGTCGTGCCCGATGGTCGGATGATGCATGGCTACGCTCATCGTCTTGAACCTCCATTTGTCCTTGAACTCCATCATCCGCCTCGGCGGATTGCCTTCGCCTAAATGGTGGCTCCGCCGCGTTGCAACCTGCTATCGGAATTCGAAAGGTGACGATTTGGTGAAGATCGCCCCGAGTTTCCCGTGTAGCCCTTGACGCCTCAGTCAAAGTGAACGACTATTCATTCACTGAATGTCTGTTCATTCACCTTAACGGAGGGTTCCTAACCATGTACGAACAAATCGTCCGCGCCAACGTCATCAACCTCGAAGTTGCCCACCACACCATCGAACACCGCATGAACTGGGCCGAATTCCGCCGCCTCGATCGTCTCGAGAGTGCTCTCAAGACCGCGAAGAGTAGACTGCGGATGCTCCCGATCCTGAATACCGAGGCACACTAAACCCAATGGCCCGCGTTTCCGATGCCCACCTCGAAGCTCGCCGCCAGAGTATTTTGGCGGCTGCGACGAAGATCTTCTGCCAGAAGGGCATCGCGACCGCCACAATGGCCGAAATCGCCTCCGAAGCGAACATCTCGCCGGGAGCGATCTACCGCTACTTCGAAAACAAGGAACAGCTCGCCGAAGGCTGCATGAACGAGTCGGCCGATGCTATCAAGGCGGCCTGGGTCAACCCCTCAGACATCGAGATGTCCTTCAGCGAACTCGCCGCAATGACCTTTGCTGCGATCGATTCGCCCGAAGAATCCGTCGATACCCAGCTCTTCCTCGAACGCCTCCTGATCGCCACCCGAAGCGATGACCCCCGCGCGATGCAGGAGTTCGGGGACGATCATGGTCGCGTGCTCCAGGGCATCGCCTTCCTCTTACAGCGGCAATTTGGCGACCGCCTTTCACCGTTCGACCTCGAACAACTGAGCGGCGCGCTCCACGCGTTCTACTGGGGTGCTCGACTGGTCAAGCTCATGGTCCCCGGCTCTCAGCCCGTGCCCCAATATAAGCAGATCGAGAAAGCGATGAACCTCGCCACGGGCCTCGAAGAGTAGCCACACAAAGCCGCGCGCCCCACGGGTCTTCGCGGTCAGGCGCTCCGTGCCATGAGCCACTTTGCCCC
>JBATAT010000068.1:0-2556 GCA_049662005.1 Tepidiformaceae bacterium | reverse complement strand
CCCCAGGTTCGACGCCAGGTAGCGCACGCTGGCCTCGAGCGAGGCCTTGGCCAGGCCCATGGTGTTGTAGTAAGGCACCACGCGCTGCGCACCCAGATAGGTCAGCGTCAGCAAGGAGCTGCCCACGCGCAAACGAGGCAGCGCCGCCTTGGCCAGTGCCGGAAAGCTGTAGGCCGAGATGTCGTGCGCGATGCGAAAAGCCTCGCGCGACAGCCCGTCCAGGAACTCGCCGGCGATCGCCTCGCGCGGCGCGAAGCCGATGGCGTGCACCAATCCGTCGAACTGCGGCCAAGTGGCGCCGAGTTGCTCGAACATCGCCTCGATCTGCTCGTCGTTGCCGACGTCGCAATCGAACACCAGATCGCTGTCGAACTCCTTCGCAAAGGCGACGATGCGCTCGCGAAAGCGCTCGCCGACATAGCTGAAGGCCAGCTCCGCGCCTTCGCGGCGGCAGGCGCGGGCGATACCGTAGGCGATCGAACGGTTCGACAGCAACCCGGTGACGAGCAGTTTCTTGCCTGCGAGAAAACCCATATGCACTCCAGCATTTGCCCGGGCGGCCGCCATGGCACCGGGTTCGAGGGCTGGAATTCTGGCATGCCTGGCGCGAGTGGCCTTTTGCCCGAGCCGAGATATTGCCGGGGTTTTCATCACAGGTTACAATGCGCCTTTCGCTAACAAACTGCATGGGCGGATTTACTCCAGCCCATTTTTTATGGTTGATCGCATTTCGCGCCAGCCCAGGGTTGAACTGGGATCGTGAGACGCAACGGGGGCGGACGGACGGTTTTGGGCACCACGCATTGGCATTCGATCATTGAGCGCACGGTCGCCGGCTTGGACTACGAGCTGGTGGATGTGGAGCGCTCGGCTGCCGGCTTGCTGCGTGTCTTCATCGACCGTGTCAGCGGGCCCGGCGATCTGAGCGGCGAGCCCGGGTCCGTCACCGTTGAGGATTGCGAGCGTGTCACCCGGCAATTGCAGTACGTGTTGGAAGTCGAGGGCGTTCCCTACGAACGGCTCGAGGTGTCGTCGCCGGGTTTGGACCGGCCCTTGAAGCGGCCAGCCGACTACGAGCGCTTTGTCGGGCAGGAAATCAACGTGACCCTGAAAGAAGCCTTCAAGGGTCGAAAGAACTATCGCGGGCAGTTGCTGGCTGGCCCGCAGGGTTGGCGTTTGGCGCTGGCCGGGGAAAAGAGCGATCTCTCGCTCGACTTCCAGCTCGACGAAGTGCGCGAAGCGCGCCTCGTGCCGGTGCTGGATTTCAAAGGTCGCGGCAGCAAGTTGCCGGGCGCGACGAAGCAGGTGACAGCGGACGCGGGCCGCGGGGTTGACGGAGGTTTGACACGATGAATCGCGAAATGCTGATGTTGGTGGATGCGATCTCGCGCGAAAAGAGCGTCGAGCTCGAACTCGTCTTCGAGGCGGTGGAAGCAGCGCTCGCATCGGCCAGCAAGAAGTTCCACGGTGCCGATTGGGACATCCGCGTCGCCGTCGATCGTGACACCGGCCAGTCCGAGACCTTCCGCCGCTGGCTGGTCGTGCCCAATGAGGCCGGCTTGCAGAACCCGGACGCCGAGGAAATGCTGTCCGATGCGCTGGACCGCATTCCGGACATCGAGGAAGGCGACTACATCGAAGAGCCGATCGAGTCGGTGCCCATCGGCCGCATCGGCGCCCAGGCGGCCAAGCAGGTGATCCTGCAGAAGATCCGCGACGCCGAGCGCGAGCAGTTGCTCAACGACTTCCTGTCGCGCGGCGAGAAGATCTTCGTCGGCACGGTCAAGCGCCTGGACAAGGGCGACATCATCGTCGAGTCCGGTCGCGTCGAAGGGCGTTTGAAGCGCAGCGAGATGATCCCGAAGGAGAACCTGCGTTCGGGCGATCGCGTGCGTGCCTTCATCGCCGGCATCGACCCCACGCAGCGCGGTGCGCAGATCATGCTGTCGCGCAGCAGCCCGGGCTTCATGATGGAGTTGTTCCGCCAGGAAGTGCCCGAGATCGAGCAGGGCTTGCTGGAGATCAAGAGCTGCGCGCGCGACCCCGGCTCACGCGCCAAGATCGCCGTCGTCTCGCACGACCGGCGTGTCGACCCCATCGGCACCTGTGTCGGTGTGCGCGGCTCGCGCGTGAACGGTGTGACCAACGAAGTCGCCGGCGAGCGCGTCGACATCGTGCTTTGGTCCGAGGACCCGGCGCAGTTTGTCATCGGCGCGCTGGCGCCAGCCAATGTGCAGTCGATCGTCGTCGACGAGGAAAAGCACGCGATGGACGTCGTCGTCGACGAGGAAAACTTGGCCATCGCCATCGGTCGCGGCGGGCAGAACGTGCGCCTTGCCAGCGACCTGACCGGCTGGCGCATCAACATCATGACTGCCGAGGAATCGCAGGCCAAGCAAAGCGAGGAAAGCGATTCGGTACGCAACCTGTTCGTCGACAAGCTTGACGTCGACGTCGAGGTGGCCGACATCCTCATCGCCGAAGGTTTCACCAGCCTGGAAGAGGTGGCCTATGTGCCCTTGCAGGAAATGCTGGAGATCGAATCCTTCGACGAGG
>JBATAT010000067.1:0-5501 GCA_049662005.1 Tepidiformaceae bacterium | reverse complement strand
GCCTTACAGCTCAGGTAGGCGCTATTCTGGCTGTTCCGCGTGGGCGGTTAGCTCAGATGGTTAGAGCGCTGCGTTGACATCGCAGAGGTCACTGGTTCGAATCCAGTATCGCCCACCAGCCCCCGATCCCGGCTCTTCGTCTTGCTTGGGCGGGCCAGTGTGACGCACCGCTCACATGCTGTCTTTTAATCCCCCTGGCAGACGCGCAAAATGAAACCGTGATGGCGGCTATTGGCGAGCACAGCGCCGACTACGAACGCCTGGCGAAGGACTTCGCCGATTTTCTCTGGTTTTTGCCCGAGGGATTCATTGAAGCGGACGTTACAAGCACCGAGATCACCTCGATCAACCGGATGGCGTGCATCCTCCTCGGGTTCGATCCTGAAACGCCCCCATCCGGGATGCATGGACCAGACGTGCTCGCCACGGGCGAATTCGAACGCCTCTTCGCGTATCACCTCTCGCTGATCGGCCCGAGCCTGGCTGCCGGGCAACCCTATGAACGAACAGGGACGCAGGACATGCTCGAAGTCGTGATGCGGCGACCCGACGGGAGTGAATTTCCGGCCGAAGTGCAGGGTTCCTACGTTCTCAACGAAGCAGGATTCCCGGAGCGCATCCGCTTCGTTTTCCGCGATGTGAGCGAACGGAAGCGGATCGAGGCGGAGCAACTGGAGCACATCCGGTCGCTCGAACGGATTTTGCCCGTGTGCGCCTGGTGCCACCGAATTCGAAACGACGAAGGCGGCTGGCAACAGCTTGAGGCGTACATCCACACGAAGGTTGGGTACGACTTCAGCCACGGCATTTGTCCTGCCTGCGAATCGAGCTTCGACCTGGCCGCGATCGATCCGTGAGTCAGCGACCGGTAGGCGGGCCGCTAGCCTTGGGGCTGCGGAGCTGGACGATAGCGAATTTGGGTCACACCGCCGCCAAAGGTTTGGGTGGCGAGCACCTCCAGCCGAAGTGCGGTGTCCACGCCGCTGAACATCGGCTTCCCAGCGCCGACGATGATCGGGCAGAGGTAGACCCAGTATTCGTCTACCAACCCGAGGCGGGTGAATTCCGCCGCGATGGATGCACCGCCGAGCGTTAAATCGCCATCTGATTCTTCCCGGAGCCGTGCAATCTCTGACGGGGTCACGGATGAGAGGACGCGCGTACTTCCGATCGGTGAGTGCAGGGTGCGCGAAAAGACGACGTTGGGGACGTTCTGCCAGTATCGCGCGTATTCCCTGATGTAGTCTGGGGCCGCCGGGTTCACGTCGGCAGTCGGCCAGAACTCGTTCATCAGTTCGTAGAGGCGGCGACCGTAGAGATGCAGGCTTGCGTGGCGTTCGAGTTCATTGAAATGGCGGTGCAGCTCTTCGTCGGGTTCGGCCCAATCGAATCTGCCATCGGGGCCCTCGATAAAGCCATCGAGTGAAGCCATCATCGAGTAGATCACTTTGCCCAAGTGCGTTCACTCCGTGGGAATCTCCGGATAGTTGGCGAAACAGAGGCTCTCGGCCTGAATGGTTACTCCGCCCGCGCGTGGTGATCAACCTTTTCGGCTGGATATCAGGCGCGGAGCATGGCCACCAGCTCACCGAGACGATCCAGGCTTTCGGCGGCGCCCGCTTCCATACCAGATTCGAGCATGGCATCCCGGTCTTCTTTTGAATCGAAGGTGGCGAGCGAAACCAGCAAGGTCCCCTCAGGTTGTTCGATGAAACTCATCCGTTCCACCGAAACATGGCCTGGCATGCCCTCGAACTCGAACGTCCAGGTGATGCGCTCATCGGGGATGATCTCGCGAAATTCGCCGTGGAAGGCGAATTCTTCTCCAGTCCCCGTCGAGCGCTGGACGAAACGCCACGCTCCACCGACGCGGAAATCGATATCACAGACCGAAAGCGGTGCGTCGCGCTGACCCCACCATTGGCGCAGATGCTCGGGTTTCGAGTGTGCCTCGAACAGCAGATGCCTGGGCGCTTCGAAGAAGCGGGCCATCTGGATAGTCGTATCGCTCGGAAGTTCGAGCTTCAAATGGGGATTAGTTTCGGCCATCGTGACTCTCCTTGTGTTCCAGTTGCGCGCCTTTACTCGGCGCCAATCTCCTTGATGCGCGCCGCCACCAGACGAGCGACCAGCGACTCAGGCAAGGCTTTGCCGGGCACGAAGCGGATTGTCCCCTTCGCGGCATCGTAGTTTGCGAGCTCGGCGCTGAACGCTTGCATGGTCTCCGTGCTCATGAGGTAGAAGGAACAGTGCCTGGTGGCGGCGCCATAGCCGACGAGTGCCTTCTTCAACCTGAAGGTTGGGACGCCATAACTGATTGACTCCGTCGCGCCTGGCGCCGCCCGGCGAATGGCTGCGCGGAGGGCCTCACGGGCATCGTTGGGAACCGCTTGCAAGTACTCATCGACGGTTGTGGCGTTCATACCGCGGTCCTGGCGAGAAGTTCATCGAGGCGATCGAGGGTTTCGCTCAGTCCTTCGATCATTCCCATGTCGAGAACCTTCTGAAGATCATCGAGGCTCGCGAACGTCGTGGTGGATCGAAGGGTTGTCCTGTTTCCGTGGTCCTCGAAAACAATGTCGATATCCATGCCAGGGGGAACTTGGGCACCGTCGGCATCGGAAAAGTAGTCCGTATAGGCAAGGTGAGAATAAGGGTCGATCGTCGTGTAAATCGCCTTGCCCCAGGATTCTTCACCTTCGGGGCCTCGCATCCGGTAGTGCCAGATCCCGCCCGGTCGGAGGTCAACCGTGCAGTAATCGAGTGGCCAGGTGGGTGGACCCCACCAGTTCATCAGGTGTTCACGCTCCGTGTAGGCCCGGAATACGGTCTCTTGCGGCGCGGCGAACTCACGCGACATGAGGAGGCGGTTGCCATCCTGGCTGGTAACGGTCCTGGGGTTAATCACGGGTGTTCTCCTTGGACTGAAGGGTTTGCAGATAGCCATCCAGGCGGTCGAAGCGCTCGTCCCAAAATTCGCGGTAGCGCTCGATCCAGGCGTCGGCCTCGCGGAGCGGAGCAGCCTCGAGGCGGCGTGGACGCCACTGGGCCTCGCGGCCCTGCGAGATCAGACCCGCACGCTCGAGCACTTTGAGATGCTTGGAAACGGCAGGAAGGGTCATCTCGAAGGGGGCGGCGAGTTCGGTCACGGACGTTTCGCCGGCTGCCAGGCGCGCAAGGATCGCCCGCCGCGTTGGGTCGGCAAGGGCAGCGAAGGTTGCGCTCAGTTGGTCGGTCGGCATTTCATTTCACCGTCTGGTTAACTAACCGGATGGTAAAGTACAACAGCCACCAGGAGCCGTCAAGATGCTGACAGGAACGGCCCACAAAATTCGGTATCGGAGTGTCTTCAACCAAGCTGGCCCGGACCCAACAGGGACCCGCTAACTGGTCAACGGCCAATACTGGTGTTTGTGAACCGGGCCGATACAGCGCAAACTACGAACTGGTGACCCTCCAAACCCCCACGAACGATCCCGGCGCCCCAGGCGACCTTCGCATGGTGCAGGACTTTCTGAACACGCCCCGGAGCGAACCCACGCAGGCGGAACTGGCGATGGCCGATGCGATCCGCGCTGACGGCGACCTCGGCGTCCCGCAGGCGACGCTCGCGGCACAGCATGGCGTGAGCCGCCAGTTAGTCAGTGCGATTCTCCGGCGGAAGCGCCTTGTCGCCCGGCCGGCGAGCCTTGGAACACCCGAAGCGTCGAGGTTTTCGCTCGTGGGCCTCGGTTTGATGGACGCTTCGAGCGGACCGCTAGCAGAGGCCGAGTATTTGCGAGTGCTAGAGGTGCACCGGCTGCTCCTCGCATTGGCACTTGCGAACAACACGGGTCAGTTGAGCGCAGAAACTGTGCAGGGCCTGAACGCACTTGCCGATTCCGCGCCGGTACGCGTGCAGTTCGATGCCGAGGGTCGGTCGGTGCTGCAGCCGTCGGCGTGCGGGGCAGGCGAGGCGATCGCCCGGCTGCTTGCTATCGTCCACGATTCGATGCGCGACGGGACCTGGTACCGGCTGAAGGTTTGCCCGGCCGACCGTTGTGAGGCCGCCTTCTACGACACCTCGCGAAACCGAAGTGCGACCTGGTGTTCGATGGCTATCTGTGGCAATCGGGCCAAAGTGAGCAGTTATCAACGGCGTCGCCGCAGCACCCGGCCGGGGTAAGGTTCGGCCTCAATCTGCCATGGCCGTATACTCCGGAGAATGTCGCGTTTGCTTTTGATACTGTCTCGCCTGCTGATCCTTCCTGTTGCTGTCGTCGCTCTGGCGGGTATTGGCCCCGGTAAATCGCACGACCAGGCCCTGGCTGCGAATCAACCCGTCGACTTCGTCGTCGAAAACCTCGATGGCAGCCAGTTCGTCTATGTCGTGTTCCACGCGCTCGACCGTGATGGTTTCTGTTCGCCGCCGCCGGGCGCCGTGAGCGTGCACCCCGTGCTCGGCCTGCCAGTGGACTTCGTTATCGAAGCTGGCGATGGCGTAATCATCGAGAGCAGCGGCGGTGGTACGCCGTTTGGGCGAACCGCGAACGACGTCCCAACCTTCTCGACAGCAGTGAATACCGCGTCTTCGGCGCCCATTCGGTCGTTCGCGCCGCTCATCGATGGCCTGAATGATGAGTGCCAGGCATGGATCAAGGTTTCGCAGAGTATCCCTGGGCCGCTGAGGGTGCTGGTCACCGTGCCAGGTGATGGCGGCAGCGACATCGCGTTCGTCGCCGACCTCGCCCGCCCGGGCACGACCGACATCAGCCTCAACTTTCGCTGGAGCCTGATCACCTGGACGGGCGCGGATGGTGTGACTCCTGCCGCCGCGCTCGCGGGCGCAACAGCCGCGGACGACATCACGGCGAAGGTCTCGGTCATTTACGGTTGGGATGCGGCGGCACAGGCGTGGCAGGCGTACTTCCCCTCGGGCGAAGGCATCCCGGGAGCGAACAATCTCGCGAAGCTGGACACCGGAAAAGCCTACTGGGTAGCCATCGACGGCCCGGGCAACGTGACCTGGCCGGTGCCGGACGCAAAGTAGGCCCGGCACTTCACAACGCGAGCGGGAGGCCACTCATGGAAAACCCACCGTCAATCGCCGTCATGCTTCGTTCGTGGGACATTCGCGTGGGCACCACGGGCGAGATGACGCTGGCTGCAGCTCGCATGGCAGAGGACATCGGCCTCGACGGGCTGATCGCAGGCGATCACGTGACGTTCTACGGGTACGGGAATGACGGCCTCATCACACTGACGGCGGCGGCGGCCGTGACGGAGCGGATCGAGCTAAAGACGGCGGTGTATATCCTACCGCTACGCCATCCCGTGCCGGTCGCGCTCCAGGTGGCCCAGTTGGACCAACTCAGCATGGGCCGCTTCATCCTCGGGATTGGTGTCGGGGGCGAGGATCCGCACGAGTTCTGGAGTTCCGGGGTGGACCCCACTACACGAGGCGCACGAACGAACGAGGCGATGCAGATCCTGAAGCGGCTTTGGACCGAGGACCAGGTGAC
>JBATAT010000066.1:0-4456 GCA_049662005.1 Tepidiformaceae bacterium | reverse complement strand
GCTCTGGCTAGATGACACCAAGGAGTAAACGAATTGGCAAACCTTCTCGATGGAAAAGTCATCGCAATGACGGGCGCGGGCCGTGGAATTGGCCGCGAATGCGCACTCCTCGCAGCCAGCGAAGGCGCCCGCGTCATCGTCAACGACCCGGGTGTGAACCCGGACGGTTCGGGGACAGACGCAGGGCCGGCCCAGCAGGTTGTCGACGAGATCAAGAAAATGGGCGGCGACGCGGTCGCAAACCTCGCCGATGTCTCGACGATGGACGGTGGCGAGTCGGTCATCAAGTCGGCGCTGGATGCCTACGGAAAGCTCGATGGCCTGATTAACCTGGCCGCGATCCTTCGCGACCGGATGGTGTTCAACCTCACCGAAGAAGAGTGGGACGACGTCATCCGCGTCGACCTGAAAGGGCACTTCACCACAATCAAACCGGCGGCGGTGTTGATGCGCCAGCAGCGGTACGGCCGAATTGTGAACTACAGCTCGGTTTCCGGGCTCCAGGGCAACTCGGGCCAGGCGAACTACGGCGCGGCGAAGGCCGGCGTGGCCGGTCTCACCCGCGTCGCAGCACGCGACCTCGGGCGCTATGGCGTGACGGTGAACTGCATCGCACCGGGTGCTTCCACGCGACTGACGGCGACCGTCCCATCCTCGGCTCGTGAGATGCGCGCGCGAAGCGGGATCGCTGGTGCTGGCGGCCCCGCGACCACG
This sequence comes from Tepidiformaceae bacterium, assembly GCA_049662005.1. Lineage (GTDB taxonomy): Bacteria > Chloroflexota > Dehalococcoidia > Tepidiformales > Tepidiformaceae > Amarobacter. Next base: position 3,742 of record JBATAT010000066.1, on the reverse strand, counting down.
CCACAGCCTTCGGCAGCGGACAAGGCTGCCGCCGAAGCAGCGGCAGCGATGCGCGGCCCGGACATGGTTGCCCCGATGACGGTCTACCTTCTGCTCGACGAAGCGTGGAACATCAATGGGCGCATCTTCCAGGTGGCGGGTGGCCAGGTTGGCCTCCTTCAGGACATGTACCCGCCGCACAAGAACATCTTCAAGAACGGGAAGTGGACGCTGGACGAACTTCGCCAGCTGGTACCCACCCAGTTGATGAACGGCGTGCAGAACCCCGCGCCACCACCAGCGGACCTTTCCGTTCCCGGTCGCAACGCGTAGTCGTCGCCGACCGGCAACGTTCAGGAAGCGGGGCGCCACATGGCACCCCGCTTTCCGCTTAGCCGTTTCTGGCGAACGGTAACGACCACTGGAGGCGCTACCCATGGATGATCACGTTCAGTATGAAACGCGAGATGAGGGCCGAATCGCCCTGATCTCGATGGCACGGGAGCGATACCGGAACCCGCTCAGCCAGCAGATGATGAAGGCGCTGGAGCAAGCGTTCGAGGAAGCCGACGAGGATGCCGGCGTTCGCGTGGTCATCCTCCGCGGCCTTGGACCGGTATTCTCGGCCGGGCACGACCTTGGCTCGCCCGATGCGCTGGAGACGCGCGCGCAACGCGAAACCGAATCCGCGGCACAGAAATACAACCGATCGAAGTCGATGGACATCGACCCTCACCTTCGCTTTCGGAACATGAAGAAGCCGACCATCGCGATGGTGCACGGCCACTGCGTTTATGCATCGTGGATGCTCGCTTCGGCCATGGACATCGTCTTCGCCGCGGAGGACACGCAGTTCCTGGCGACGAACTTCGCGTACTTCTCGGTGCCGTGGGATCTCGGTGCACGGCGCGCGAAGCACCTGCTCTTCGAAGGCCGCTTCATCGACGCGAAGACCGCAGCTGAGTACGGCTTCGTCCAGGCGGTCTATCCGCTGGAGGACCTGGAACGGGAGACACTGGCGTATGCAGGGCGGGTGGCAGAAAACGACCCGTTCCAACTGCAGTTGATGAAGCACTCGATTAACCAGATGCAGGAAGTACAGGGTTTTACGGCCCACATCATGTCGAGCTACTCGGACCGGCAGGTACGCGCCGCGAATACGGAAATACCGATCACCTCCGAAAACGACGACCCCACGAAGCGGCGGCTCTATGTCTCGGTCGAGCGTGCGCGCAAGCGAATGGAGTGACTCCCCGAAGCGGTGCCCCGCCTGCGCACCGCTTATGCCCGGCCCTCGTCGAACGGGCGCTTCGGGACGACGATAGCGGCGACGACACCTACTGCGAATCCCACTCCGTGCAGGTTCGCGGTAGCAACGAGGAGTGAGCCAGCGACCGCCGCAAACGCACCGTTGGCGCGTGCAGGGAGTGGCAGGATCCGCGACCGAAGGAGGGCGACCGTGAGTAAGCCGGCGAGGCCCATGACGGCCACCGAGTTGCCGGCGAACCCCTGCCCCTGGAGAAGCGTGTAGGCGAAGGCCTCGCTCACCAGGCCAGCCGTGAAGTAAACAGCAAGCATGGCCCTGCGCCCAAATGTGGATTCGACAATCGAACCGAGCACCAGCAGCGAGACAACGTTGAATGTCGTGCCTGGCCAGCCACCGTCCTGGACGAACAACGGGGTCGCGAGCCGCCACCATTCTCCATCAAGAAGCTGCGAGCGGTCGCGCGCGAGTGCATCGAGGAATGACTGCGAACTGTTGCCAACGGCACTGAGTACGAAGGTCACAAGAACGAGTGCGACGGTCGCCAGCGGGAACCGAAGCCTGTGCGACTGGGCCTTCAGTGCGAGGACGCCACCGGCGGCCGAACCGGTCACCATGACGAACAGCAGCACTGCTTCCATCGGTACACCTCTGTCGCGGACTTCAGCTCAGTGTGCGTCAGGCCATCATTTCGAGCAGGTGGCGCGCGACGGTGTGCTCACCGCTTTGGGTAGCTCAACTCCAGCGCGATGCCATCCGGATCCTTGAAGGTGACGCTGGGCGGCTGGTGGTCGTCCTGGATTGGGCTGTGTTCGATGCCGAGTGCATCGAGGTGAACCACCCACGCTTCGAGGGCGGCGCGATCCGCGACGCCGAAGGAGACGTGGTCGAGCCCTGGCCGGCGGGGGGAGAATACGTCGGGTTCCTGTTCGCGGTGCTGGGTGAAGGCGAAGACCATTTTCGATTTGGGTTCGAAGATGGCGCAGGCCGTGATGCCGTAGGCCTCGTTCGAGCCGCGCCAGACGTCGCGTGCATCGAGGAGTTTCAAGTACCAGGGCACGCTGACCTCGAGGTCGCGCACGCTGAGTTCGACATGAGCAATTCCGGTGATCTCGGGCATGGAACGATTGTCTGCGATGCGCCACGGACGCTGTAGCGCCAACCTGGGGTTGTTTCGCCACGAAATGGTCGGCGTTGCCGCCTGGAAGGTGAATCCTTGGTTACTTCGGTGGGACGCGTGCGGGGCCTGTTAAGGGAGAGCCCGTAAAATCGGAGGAATGGCTAATCGTACGGTTCTTATCACTGGCGGGGCGGGCTTCCTGGGTATCAATCTCGCTCGCTACCTTCTTGGGCGCGGCGACCGGGTGGTTTCACTCGATATCGCGCCGTTCGACTACCCGGAAAAGGACCGGGTGATCGTCCACATGGGGGACATCCGCGACCGGGCGGCAGTCGACCGGGCGATGGAAGGTGTCGACGCCGTAGTGCATACCGCGGCCGCGCTTCCCCTGTATTCGAAACGCGACATCGTGACGACCGACATTCATGGCATTCGAAACGTGCTGGAGTCGGCGCATGAGGCTGGCGTCGAGCGGTTCGTCCACATCTCATCGACGGCGGTGTACGGCATCCCGGACCACCATCCGTTGCTGGAAACTGACCAACTTCAGGGCGTCGGGCCATACGGCAAGGCGAAGATCAGGGCCGAGCGAATCTGCGAGGAGTTCCGGGAGAAGGGGATGGTCATCCCGGTGATTCGCCCCAAGAGCTTTGTCGGGCCGGAGCGGCTGGGCGTATTCGCGTTGTTGTATGACTGGGCGAAGGATGGCAAGAAGTTCCCGGTGCTCGGCAGCGGAGACAACCGCTACCAGCTGCTCGACGTGGAGGACCTCTGCGACGCTATCGGCCTCTGCCTCGATGGCGAACCCGAGAAGGTGAATGACACGTTCAATATCGGGGCGAAGGAGTTCGGGACGCTTCGCACCGACTACCAGGCGGTGCTCGACGAGGCAGGCTTTGGGAAGAGTATCGTCTCGCTACCGGCGAAGCCGGCGATCTACACGTTGCGGGTGCTCGACCGGTTCAGGCTTTCGCCGCTCTACAAGTGGGTCTATGAGACGGTGACCGAGGACAGCTTCGTTTCGATCGAGAAGGCGGAAACGCAGTTGGGGTATAGCCCGAAGTTCTCGAACCGGGATGCGCTGATCCGGAACTACCGCTGGTACCTGGAGAATGTGGAGAACTTCGAAGGGCAGTCCGGCGTTTCGCACCGGGTGCCGTGGAAGCAGGGCGTGTTAGGACTCGCGAAGATGGTGTTCTAGGGCCCTCATCCCTGACCCCTTCTCCCAGGCTTGGGAAGGGAGATCACTGGCGAGAAAGTGCCGCTGTGCGTTAGCCGCCGACTTCGGAGCAGAGCGTTTGGCCAGCCTTGATGATGTTGTTGTTGCTCGTAATACCGTCGAATTCTTTCCATCCCGGAGGGATGGGCCCGAAGCTTTG
>JBATAT010000065.1:0-3267 GCA_049662005.1 Tepidiformaceae bacterium | reverse complement strand
CTTCATCACGATCCGTTCCGCAGATGCCAACGGCGATCACCTGCAGTAAGACTTCGTTGGGTTGGGTGATCCGGGGCTTCGGGCGCTCGCTCAAGCGTACGTTCGTTGTGCCTGGCTCAAGAGCAATCACGTTCAAGAGGAAGTCACCTCCTCCCTTTCAGGGTACCGCGCGGGAGGTCAACGCTCGGGCCAGACCGACCTCCGGGCCCAGGAACCTACGGGAGCCGGAATACGCACTTGGCCTCAATATTCCATCGCCTTCGTTAGACTGCATCGATGCGGTACGCGGCCTTTCTTCGCGCAATCAACGTCGGCAAGCACAACCGGATAACAATGGTCCAACTTCGGGCGCTCTCTGAGCGAGCGGGTTTCACTGGCGTCTCAACGTATTTGCAGAGTGGCAACCTGCTCTTCGAGACGGACCTTCCGGAAGAAGCGGCGGCAGGTAGGCTGGAGGCCGCGTTCGTCGCGCATGGGCTTAAGAACGCACCGGCGATCGTGCGGAGCTTGCCAGACCTCGCGTCCATCGTTTCGGGCAATCCGTTCAAGGCGTTCCCGGAGGCGGAGTTCACCCGGTTCGTGACCTTGTTCCGCGAACCACTGAGCGAAACAACGAGGGTGAAGGCGCACGAACAGGATCTCGTCGTTGGTGTTCGCGAACGCGAACTCCTGACCGTCGCGCCGGTGGTTCGGGAGCGCGGACTCGACCCGGCGAGCTTTCTCCCGAAGAACGAAAAGATGCTTGGCACATCGCGCTACTTCCACGTCGTCGAGGAAGTAGCGCGACTTCTGCAGGGGTGAAGCTGTGCACCTCGCCGCGGGCGCCGGCTGCGGTGAACAGCCCGCTATTCGAGGACTGTCGCCTCGACCGAGCAGACCGGAGGGAGGTTCTGGGTGATGAGTTTCCAGTTCTCGCCGTCATCAGCGCTTACCCAGAGTTGGCCGGTATTCGTGCCCATGTAGATGCCGGCCGAAGGCAGGGTGTCGGTGCAAAGTGAATCGCGGTAGACACCCATAAATGCCTGTTCCTGAGGGAGGCCCTTGGTCATTCGCTCCCAGGTCTTCCCGGCATCGGGCGTGCGGTAGACGGAGAGTGCGAAGTCCGGCGGGCAACGCAGTTCGCCCCCCTGCAGCGGGACGACATAGGCCGTATCGGGGTTGTGCGGGTGGGCGGCCATCGCTAATCCAAATTCCGAAGGGAGACCATCGGTGATCTCGGTCCAGTGATCGCCACCGTTATCTGAGCGATAGGTGCCTGCGTGGCCCTGGAGATAGAAGCGGTCGTTCTCGCCGGCTGCGTGGGCGAGCTGATGTACGCACTGGCCGACCTCGGGATACACGGGCACGTTCGGATCGAAGCCTGCTGCAGGATCGCGAATGTTGTCGTTCTTGACGTTCCAGGTGGCGCCGCCATCATCCGTGCGGAAGACGCCAGCCGCGGAAATCGCCGTCCACATGCGCTTCTTGTCCTTCGGATCGAGGACGACCGAGTGGAGGATGAGACCACCGTTGCCGGGGTTCCAGTTCTGCTTGGTGGGGTGCGCGCTCAGTGCGGCGTTCTCCTCCCAGGTGTCGCCGTTGTCTTCGGAGCGGAAGAGCGCGGCCGGGCCGACACCGCAGTACATCACGTTCGGCTCCGAGGCACGGCCCGGCTGGATGTGCCAGCAGCGTTCGATGACCTGGTTGGGGAGCAAGAACCACGGGGTCTCGTCGCCAGGGGCCGGTTTTGGATCCTCCGCGAAACGCGGACTCTGCTTCGCGTCGGTCCACGTTTCGCCCATGTCTGTCGAGGAACGGACGGTTGGCCCGAACCAGGGATCATTCGCGGTGGCGAACAGCTTCCCGTTGCGTGGATCAATGACAGCGTGGTTGATATCGATGCCGCCGACGAACGGGCCTTTCAGGTCCCACTTCTCGCGCGCGGCATCGCTGGTGAGGGAGAACGCGCCCTTACGAGTACCGACCATGACAACAACTTTTGACATACAGCCTCCTGAAGGTCGACGGGGATTTTGCACTGCCGATGCATCGAACACAAAGGTGTTCGTGTCACTCGGCAATCCCCGGATCGTAACACCGGCGTTTACGTTACACCGGTGTAGACGAGTCCTGCAACGATCCCTGCGAGCACGAACCAGGCGCTATTCGGGCTAAACCGGATCAAGACAAGTACTCCGGCAGCGAAGAGCAGCGCGGTATACCAACCATCCAGGACTTCGAGCCCGAGGCGAACGGTCACGACGGCCATGAGCGCCACGGCGGCGGCGTTCACGCCATCCAGGAACGGAGCGGCCCAACCTGAGCGTCGGAGCCGGGGTACCAGCGAGTGCGTCGCTGTCACAAATACGAACGAGGGCAGGAAGATCCCGCCGGTCGCGAGCAATGCGCCACGCCAGCCATCGAGCAGATACCCAGCGAATCCTGCCGTACTGAAGACCGGGCCCGGAGTGAACTGACCAGCGGAAATCGCGTCGATCAACTGTTTCTGGGTAAGCCAGCCGCGGTGATCGACGAATTCGGTCTGCATGAAGGCAAGGAGAACGTAGCCGCTGCCGTAGAGAAGGGCTCCAATTTTGAGGAAGACAAGAAAGACCTCCCACGCGGAAATGCCTGCCACCCCGCTGGTGGCCATGGCAAAAGGCACAACCGCGAGGTTTCGGCGGAACGGGCCCTTGCGGACACCCCTTCGCGCATCGCCCACGGTGCCCGCAAATGACCTACGACTGCTGCGAGTGAGTAAGCGTACCAGGATGTGGACCGCCATCATCGCGAATCCGGCCCCGAAGATGAGGGGCACTTCGCCTACACCGGCGGCCGCTGCGAGGGCGACCACGATGACCAGAACGAAGGTTTCGACGCCCTTGAGCGCTACACCTTTTAGCCCCCAGATGGCCTGGACGATGATAGCGAGCATGAACGGCTGAACGCCGAGGATGATACCGGTACCCGCAGGAGTTGAGCCCCAGCGAACGTAGGCCCATGCCAGCCCGATCGTCATCGTGGTCGCGGGCAACAGGAACAGGACGCCCGCGACCCAGAGGCCCTTGATTCCGGCGCGCTCTGCGCCGAGGTGCATCACCAGTTCGGTGGAGTTCGGGCCCGGGATGAGGTTCGTGACACCGAGCATGTCGACCAGCTCCGCGTCGGTCGTCCATTTTCGCTGACCGACAAGCTCGCGCCGCATGATCGCGATGTGCGCGGCGGGTCCGCCGAAGGCGATGAGGCCGAGGCGCAAGAAATAGCGTGCAACCTCGCCGACTGACCCCG
>JBATAT010000064.1:0-1639 GCA_049662005.1 Tepidiformaceae bacterium | reverse complement strand
CGCTTCCGCGTGCCCGAGCACGGTGGCGGCTGCCCCCCATTCGCCATCGTCCCTGGCGGCAATTGCCACCCAGCGGTCCGGCGAGTTCACCGATTCCGGATCGTCGGCGCAGCGAAACGCGCCGTGGGGAGAATACGCCGGGTGGCGGTTCCCCGTGCGCGTCGGGTTCGTGCCGTTCACCAGGTTCTCGACGACCGCCGTTCCCAGGGTGTTTACGACCGATTCGAGCTGCGGCAGTGCGACGCATTGACCCTTTCCGGTCCGGTTCCGGTAGCGAAGCGCGGCCAGCATAGCTGTCACCGTGTGCCCGGGGTTCACCACGTAGTCCGGGTAGTTTGTCCCCACGCCGAACGGTGGCCGGTTGGGAAAGCCGGACATCTCGCTGAGGCCCGTCACCGGTGTGAGTACGGCGCCGAAGCCGAGGTAGTCCCTGTGCGGCCCCTCCATCCCCTGCATCGGCGCGTACGCAGCAATGATCCGCGGGTTCACCTTGGAAATCTGGTCGTATCGAAGGTTCCACTTGTCGATCACGCGTGGTGTGAAGTTCGTCAGGAAGAAGTCGCACTTCTCGATCAGCCGGTAGCCGATCTCCTGCCCCTTCTCTTCATTTAAGTTCAACGAAAGCGAGAGTTTGCCGGCATTGAAATTGTTGAAATAGCCGGAAACGTTGTAGCCGGTCTTGAAGGTGCCGTCCGCGTTCATGGCGAACGGATGGACGACCCGGAGCGAGTCAATTTTCGCCTCGGATTCGACCCGGATCACTTCGGCGCCATAGGTGGCAAACGTATTCCCGGCGATTGGACCAGCGCCGAACCAGGAAAAATCGGCAACGCGGAGGCCCTCGAGTGGTCGTTTCGTCATCTTCTTGCTCCTAAATCCCTGCGAGCACGGCTTCGGTGTGCTCGCCGAGGCGCGGTGGCCGGCCAATCGCGACCGGGCTTTCCGAAAGGCGGTATGGCGGCCCGGGGAACTCGGCCTTCGTCCCCACGGGCGTCTCGGGGAACGTCACGTACCAACCGCGCCCCCGGAGCTGGGTGTTTTCGGCGAGGTCCTTCGGGGTCGAAACGATGCCGACGAGCAAGCGCCTGTCCTGGCCCTGTTCGTAGGCTTCGCGGCTTGTCTTGCCCGCAAAGAAGGCATCGATTGCCTGGTTGATCGCACCGAGGTTCTGGATGACTGATGCGGCCTCCGCCGGGTTCGACATCAGCTGCGTCAGGAACGCCATGTTCAGCTTCGCCACGATCGAGGCATAGGGCTCCTCGTCGAGCACGCCAGCCTTGCCTTCCTCGCGCATCCAATCGACGAGGTCGGGCAGATCGCCGCCGGCGGGCGCGATGATGAAAAGGACGATATAGCCGTCCTTCGTCTTCAATGTGCCAGCCCCTGGAAGCTTGAGCGGTAGGGCGCCCGTCTCGCCGGTGCGAACCCGGTTCTTCTTCTGGAAGTCCCAGGTCTGCATCGCCGTTTCCTGCGACATCGAAACCGATTCCTGGGCCGAAACATCAACCTGCTGGCCCTGGCCGGTCGCCTCCGCATGAAGCAGTGCAATCATCGTGCCCTGGGCCGCCTGGATGCTGGCAGAAACATCGGCCTGGCGTCCGTAAATCATATTCGGCGGATCCACCGCTTCGCCTGCGAG
>JBATAT010000063.1:0-3181 GCA_049662005.1 Tepidiformaceae bacterium | reverse complement strand
CCGCTCGCGCTCGATGGCAGCGAGTGGGTGAAGCGAATGCAAACGCCGCCCGAAAAGGTGGCGATGCTCGGGCAACTCTTGCGCGAAGCAAACCCGGCCGTCCGCGCCGCCTTCGATGTCCGCGATGACCCGTGGGGATTCACCATTCCGATCGGGGTGATGCGCGCTCATAAGCCCGCGTAGCGTCTCTTCCGGGTACATTTCCTTGCGTGAGCGCGCCCGAGCCCGCCGTCCGCTTCGCTGCCCGCGCCATCCTTATCGATGACCAGGACCGAGTCTTGCTGTTCCGTGCCCGCGTGCCCGGACCAGCCGAGCGATTCATCTGGATCACCCCCGGCGGCGGTATCGAACGTGGCGAAGACGAGGCGACCTGTGTTCGCCGCGAAGTGTTTGAAGAAACTGGCCGCCGTGAAATCGCGCTCGGCCCCTGCGTCTGGCGCCGCGACCACACGTTTCGCTGGGGCGATGGCACCCTCCGCCAGGTTGAGGCCTACTACCTCGTTCGCACCAGCGCCTTCGAAATCGATGTTCACAACATGGAAGAACCGGAGCAGGCGTTCCTCAGTAGCCACCGCTGGTTCTCGCTCGCCGAACTGGCCGAACAGCGGGAAACGCTGGTCCCCGGGGACTTCGCCGAACTGCTCGTGCCGCTCCTCCGTGGCGAGATCCCGGCCGAACCGATCATCGTAGGGATCTGATCCGCCCGCAGTGGCGGCGTTGCGATTCCAGCCGCCGTCTTGATTGACGTCGTTGTATTCGCGGCGCGAACGCTAAACCTGCTCCCGCGAGAACTCGTACAGGTGTACCGGCTCTTCGAACCCCGGGAGCAAAGTCGGTCCGAAATCGTTAAACGCACTGTCAGGGCGTTGGCTGGTTGCCTGCGCGGCATCGGTCAGCAGGATTTCGCCCCCGTGCGCGTGGCCAGTCACGCGGCTGGCCAGGTACACTGCCACGCCGAACATATCGCCATCCGCTTCGATAACCTCGCCGTAGTGAACACCGCAACGAATTTTCAAGGGGATATCGTTCGGCGTTAGGCGGATAGCCTCAGCCTGCGCGGTTGCGGCGTGGGCCAGCGCCTCATCCACCGAATCGAACGCCAGCAGAAATCCATCGCCCAGCGATCGGACGACACGCCCGCTGTTCGTCTTTGCCCGGCCAATCGCGTCCGAAAGGAACTTGAGAAGGTGATAGGCGCGAGCATCGCCCAGTTGTCGCGTAATCCGCAGCGAACCCGCGACATCGATGAAGAGAATCGCTCGCGCGATCGGTTTCAGTTCCCAGAGGCCAGCTGTGGGTAACGTTTGCGTCGTCAACGTGGGCGTCTCCAATAGGTCCGCCAGCATTGCCCTCCCCGGCGGCCGTCCATCCAAATCTATCGCCTGATCGCGGCGCAGACTGTGACAGCAATCACAGTGCCGTTCGATCCGCAGGGTTTTCTCAGGCACGGGCCGCGTTGACAGCTAAAATGCGCCGATTTCAGGGTGAGTACGAAACCCCGGCTTTTGCCAGCAAGTCCGCGAGCTCGTCTTCATGCACTTCGCCCCGCCGGGTCGCCCGCAAGATACCATCCTTGTCGATGAAGAAGGTGACCGGCACGCCAAGGCCGGTGCGGTAATGCTCCGCCACTTTCCCCGCCGTATCGAGGACGGCCGGATAGGTCGCCCCGAACTCTTCGAGTATGCCCGTCGCGGCCGTATCCGTTTCGAGGTAGTCGACTCCCAGGACAACGAGCTCGCCCTCGAGTTTCTCCTGGGCGCGTACGAAGGCCGGTATCTCGCTCTTGCACGGGCCACACCAGCTCGCGTACCAGTTCAGGATGACGGCTTTGCCGCGGTAATCCGAAAGCTTGATGATTTTCGAAGTGTCGCGCGCATCGGCAAGCGCGAAATCCGGGGCAGTCTTGCCCTCTTCCGGCCGGTTCGGGTCGATCGGACCAGTATTGGGAAGCGGCGTCGCCAGGTTCAAGTCATCGAGCTTGATGTTCCCGTCATCATCGCCGCCGGATGCGAAAAGGTAGACCCCCACACCGATCGCGAGGATCAATGCGCCAGCCAGCGCCAGGTAGCCCAACATCCCGCTGCTCGCCGCTGGTTTGGGCTCGGAAGGCTCGCCCGGGGGCGTTTCGTTCTCCATCCATTCGATAGTAACAGGAGGCCACGTTCATTCATTGTTAACGGCGGGTTCACGGCGACGGCTACCATGTTGGCATGGATGCGATGCCAACCGTCCTCGTCGTCGAAGACGAAGAAGCGCTCCGGTTCACGCTTGCCCATAACCTCAAGCGCGAGGGCTATGCGGTCATCACCGCGAGCCGTGGCGATGATGGGCTGAAGGCTGCCCGCGAACACCGCCCCGACCTCATCCTGCTCGATGTCATGCTCCCCGGCCTCGATGGCATCCAGGTCTGCCGGATGCTCCGCCGCGACTCCGATGTCCCGATCATCATGCTCACCGCTCTCGGCGGCGAAGGCGACCGCGTTGCCGGGCTGGATATCGGCGCGGATGACTACCTGCCGAAACCCTTTGGCATGCGCGAACTCATGGCTCGTGTCCGCGCCCTCCTTCGTCGTTCCGGCCCTCGCGCATCATCCGATACTACCGAGACCCCGCTTGTCTCCGGCGACCTCCAGCTCGATCCGGAGCGCCGCGAAGCCACCCTCCGTGGCGAAATCCTGCGCATGAAGCCGAAGGAGTTCGAACTCCTGCTATTCTTCCTCCAACATCCCGGCCGCGTCTTTTCCCGGGAACAAATTCTGAACGAAGTGTGGGGCGACGATTTTCATGGTGGCCCACGCACAGTCGATGTCCATGTTCGCTGGCTCCGCCAGAAGATCGAGCTCGATGCCGCGAACCCGGCCCGGATTAGGACCGTCCGTGGCAGCGGCTACCTCTTCGATAGCTAGGCGCTGCGTCGGCACGGTGAGCCTTCCTCGGCACCCGCACGAATCCAGGAGAATGCACCAATGAGGCGCGACCTCGCCATGCGCGGCGCCATCCTCGGCTTCCTCAGCGCTCTCGGTGGGGGCATCGCCGGCTTCGCCGAAAAGAACGTCGGTGTTGGTCTGGCGATCTGGCTGCTGCTTCTCGTCGCCTCGATTGGCGCCATCGCCGGTTTCGCTGCGTTCCGCCGTCCCGCAGCCGCCCTCCGCACCGTCGCCGATGCAGCGGGCGGCCTCGG
>JBATAT010000062.1:0-7390 GCA_049662005.1 Tepidiformaceae bacterium | reverse complement strand
GCCAGCGGGCTCATCATTGTGAACAACAAGCCTGGCCCCTTCAGCGGAAACCTGACGACATCGGCCGACATCCCGGTCGTTGCCCTCTCGCAAGAGGACGGTTCGGCAGTGTTGGAGGCGGCGAAATCTGGCGCCACAGTGAGGATCGATTCACCACCGACGGTTGGCCCCACGAAAGCACTGAACGTTATCGCGCGGGTATCAGCAGATAGCAGCTGCACAGTCCTCGTCGGCGGTCACTTTGATTCGGTGCCTGGAGCCCCGGGTGCGAACGACAACGCGAGCGGCGCGGCGAACGTCATCGAACTGGCGCGGGCCATGGCGGCCGATGGACTGGACGAGGGCCTCTGCTTCGCGACCTTCGGCGCCGAAGAATCCGGGTTGTACGGGAGCAAGGCGCTCGCCGCGCGGATGAGCGAGGAAGGCAGCCTGCCGGAGTTCATGCTGAACCTCGATGTCACCGGGATCGGAGACGACGTAGAGGTGATTGGGAACGGCGAGCCGGCCGAAGATGCACTCCAGGCCGCGAAGGGCCTCGATATCCCTGCGGTGAGTGCCCAGCTCCCACCGAACTCAGGGAGCGACCATCAGAGCTTCATCGATGCGGGCGTACCGACGGTGTTCCTGACGTCGGGCGACTTCGCCACAATCCATTCGCCGCAGGATGTTGCACAGGACATTTCGGAAACGATGCTCGACCAGATCGGCGACACCTCGCTGGCGCTGATCAAGGCGTGGCTGGTGCAAGTTGCCCGGGGCTAGGAGCGTGCCTAGCATGGCCTGTATGGCTGGTCTTCGGGTACTCGGGATTTCGGCCCTGGCGCTGATTGCGCTGGTGGCGGTGGCATGCGGTGGCGGCGGTACGACCGAAACACCGGGCGAGCGAATCACCGACCCGGCACGCGTGCCCAGTTCGACCCCGATCCAGAATCCCACCCTGTACAAGATCCGCGGAAACGAAGTGACCCTCAGCGGCGGCGAGAGTGGCGCGATTACCCCCGTCGCCGTCGAGACCCCGACCGCGACCGACTACATCGTCCAGAGCGGCGATTTCTGTTCGACCATCGCGTCCGAGCACGGCATCAGCACTGAGGAACTGCAAGCGGCGAACCGCAATACGAACTGCGATGCCCTGCACGTTGGAGACAAGATGAAGATCCCGGCGAAGGTGGTCGCGACGCCCACGCGCGGCGGTTCGATCACCGGCAACCCCACGGTCCGGCCGGGAACCTCCGGGGGAGCTGGAACGTACACCGTCCAGGCAGGAGACACATGCGGGGCGATTGCCGCCGCGAAGGGCGTGACGCTTGAAGCGTTCCTCGCCGCGAACAGTGCGATTAACGCTACCTGCTCGAACCTCGATGCGGGGCAGGTTGTGAAGATCCCCTGAGCGGGGAGTGATCAGGACTCGAGGGACTGGGTAAGCGTATCGACCGGGAGGCCAGTGCGGCGAGCTGCATCGCGCACGCAGAGGTCGAGGTCGTCGCGAGAGAGGCCAACCTTCGAAAGGCTCTTCATCGAGCCGTGCCCGGTGCGGACGATCTCGTATATGGATGCATTCCCGGGAAGCCGCGTTGCAACACTCATCTTGTTCACCCCTCCCAGTCTTCGCGCGCTTTGGCGACTCTCGAATGTCGGCGCGGAAGAACGCTGGTTCAGATTAGGTTCGAAGATATTCCCGCAGCGGGATGCGGTCACCCTCTATCGGAAAGATTTACGTTCAAAGGTTTCTATACCAGATACCCGGATCAGCAATACCGGAGCGAGTACCACGGAGTTAGCTAGCCGAGCCATTCCGCCAGGACTTCGGCCGTATGCTCGCCGAGTTTCGGCGCGGGCCGCCGCAGTTCCCAGGGCGTTGCGCTGAACTGGTACGGAGCGCCTGGCATCCGCACCGGGGTATCGCGCCCCTCACCGGTGGTTTCCGCCCAGAAGCCGCGGTCATCCCAGTGTGCCTCGTCGAGCGCCTCAGAGGGCGCTCGAACCACACCCCACGATTGGCGGCGTTCCTGGCCGCCACGGTAAATCTCGCTGGCCGTGTGCCGGGCGATGAACCTGGAGAGCTCGTGCATCACTTCAGCGGCCTCGGGCGATCCTCGACCGGACTGGCGCGCTCCCGGAGCGTCGAAGCGTTCTTCGTCCAGCTGCATGCCGATGCCATCGGCCTGGAACCACTCCTTGATTCGCTTCCAACTCGCGTTGTCGCGGCCCACACCAAAGATGAGTGCGTACTGGCCGTCGTTCGCCATGTGAAGCCACGGCTCGGTGTGTTGAGCGGCAGCATGCCGGCCGGTTTGGCGGAAAACGTTCGTGCGGGCGGTGAACCACCAGGGGAGGCCGACTTCGGTGGTGCTGCTGCAGGCTTCATGCATCGATGCATCGATGTACTGGCCTTGGCCGGTCCGGTCGCGGTAGAGGAGCGCTGCGAGGATGCCCTGGACAGCGTAGTGGCAGGCCGTGTTGTAGCCCTGGTCGCCTTTGCCGTGGATGGGCGGAGCCTCAGGGGCATCTTCCGGGTCGTAGCCGTTCATCATCATCGGCCCACCAAGGGCGAGGCCGATCATGTCGGTAGCCTGGTAACCCGCCCAGGGTCCAGTCTGTCCGAACGGCGTGATCGAACACCAGATGAGTTGCGGTCGCTGAGCTCCAAAGCTCGCGTAACCGAGATCGCCGAGGTCGCCGGGTGTGCGATCCTCAATAACAATGTCCGCCCTGGCGACGAGGTTCTTCCACGTTTCTGCACCCTCGGGCGCGGTGAGGTCGAGGACAACGGAGCGCTTGTTCGTGTTGTGGTACCAGAAGTTGAGCGAACGATTCGGGCCCGGCTGGTCATCGACGAACGGGCCAACCGCCCGCGCCAGTGAGCCTCCGGGCGGCTCGACCTTGATGACATCGGCGCCCATATCGGCGAGCAGTTTGCCCGCGAGCTGACCGAGCTGATCGCAGAGTTCGACAACGCGGAGGCCAGTCAACGGTCCGCTCACATGAACACCCCCATCGCTTCGTACTCGGCGAAGTCGGCATCGGAGAGACCGAGGAGTTTGGTCATGACCTCGATGGTGTTGGCGCCGAGGAGCGGGCTGGCCGTGCGGGTGGTGCCTGGCGTTTCCGAGAGGCGTGGAGTGACGCCATCGAATTCGCTGTCGGGGCCCATCTCGGCGTGGGGCATGCTCCGCCACCAGTCGCGCGCGCGGAATTGCTCGTCGTTTTCGACGCGGTCGCCCGGGGACTGGCAGACGCCTGCAGGGACGCCTGCAGCCTGTAGTAGGCTCATGAGCTCGTACTCGTTGCGACGGTCCGTCCACGCGGAGATACCAGCATCCAGGGCGTCCTGGTGTTCGAGACGGCCGGCATTGGTCGCGAAGCGTGCCTCGGTCGCCCATGCGGGCTCGCCCATCGCCTGGACCATGGCCTGCCACTCCGCATCGTTGCGGACTGCAACCGCGAGCCAGCGATCTTCGCCGGCACAGCGGTAGGTGTTGTGCGGGGCGATTGCGGGTTCCCAGGCGCGATTGCCCGGCGGCATGCCTTCGCGGCGGAAGCTTCGGCCGTTGACGGTGTAGTCGAGTACCGCCGGCCCAGCGAGGACAAGTCCGGCTTCGACCTGGGAGACATCGATGTGCTGGCCCTCACCGGTCTGGTTGCGGTGATGGAGGGCCATCATGATCGCGATGGCGCCGTAGTAGCCGGCCGTATGATCCATGTAGCTGTAGCCCCAGCCAGCGGGCGGCTTGCCCGGCAGGCCAGACATCAGCGTGAGGCCGCTGAGCGCCTGGGCCGTCGGACCCCAGGTGGTGAAGTGCTTATCACGGCCGCTGTGACCGAACCCGGAAATCGAGCAGTAGATGATGCCCGGATTGATCGCTTTCTGGGCCTCGTAGGAAAGTTCCCACGAATCGAGCACGCCGCTCGAGAAGTTTTCGATCACCACATCGGAGACGGCGATGAGCTTGTGAAGCAGTTCCATCCCCAGCGGGTGGCGGACGTTCAGGAGGACGCTCCGCTTGTTCCGGTTGAAGTAGTTGAAAAAGCCGGAGTTGTTCAACGTGGGCCGCTCGCCGAGGATGGGACGCCCGAGGCGGATGGGGTCGATCGCCTGCTGGTGTTCCACGCGGATCACATCGGCCCCGAAGTCCGCGAGGACCCGGGTCGCGGTTGGCCCGGCGATGATCCAGGTGAGATCACAGATGCGAATGCCTTTGAGGGGGAGTTCGGCCATGGGCCGGGATTATAGAGAGTTTGGGACGGGGAGGTTGAGGCGGCCGCGATGGTGCCCGGGCGGACCAAATCCTGCTAGTGTGTCGCGATGCGATTGGCCGAAGAAACGGTGGTTCGACTCAAGGATTTCGTCCCGGAAGAAGATCTGCGGAGGATGCGCGTGGTTACCGCGCCACCGTGGTGCTGGCTGCCGGTGATGCTGAAGATGAGCGCGATCACGTTCGCGCCATTCGTGATCTTCCGGCAGGGACGGCTGCGCATTGAGACCCCGAGCGGGCTCGCGCTCATCGCGCACGAAGCGGTCCACATCGGCCAGGTGCGTGAGCTCCGCTGGAAGTTCTACCCACGCTATCTCTGGGGACAGTTCCAGTGCCGGTTCCAGCACGACAAACACCCGATGGAGATCCCCGGAATCCTCGTCCAGCGCGAAGCACGTCGGGTGCTCGAGGAACGCAGCGGCGGGGGCGCCTGGTAACAGCCTGGCTCAGTCGAACCAGCGCATCTCGCCGGGGTCGAGGTCGATTTCCCATGCCTGGCCGCGATGCTGGATGGCGATCGTTCGCGGGCGGGGGGAATCGTTGCGGACCTGCAGGCGGCCGGAGACCTGCCGCACGAAGAGGTCGTTCTGGGTGAGGCTGGCTGAATCACCGACAACGCGGGGCGTCTTGCCTGCGCCCGAAACCTGCCAGAGCGTCCCTTCATGCGGGCGGAGGTAAACATCGCCCATCGGAAGCATCCGCGCGTTCCACGTATCGAAGGCGACCTCACCGGGGCGGAGAATCTCAGCCCAGGGTATCCATTCCGGTGTGTCGTCCCAGTTGAGGACGCCGACGAGCGAGCGGCCTTCACCGAGTTCGGCGCGCCAGACGCGGGGGACCGGACCATCGGCCGCGTCGACGGGGCGCGCTGCGACGCCGGGCGGGGGAAAGAGGGCGAGTGCCATCTCGCGGCGTTCGGCTGAGAGCTTCGGGAGGTCGTCGCTGGCGACCACCATGCCACCGCTGAGGGCAATGCCCGTCGCCAGGAACCGGGTCTCGGCCTCGTCGAGGGACGTATCGGTATCACGAACGATGAGACAATCCGGGTCGTTGGCCCACCAGCGCATGTGCATCCAGTTGCGCTGAAGGGCGAGGCGCATCGCGTGCTTCACCGACGGCTTCGGGCCGTCCGCCCACAGTTCTTTCACATCCGGGCCAACCCGCATCGCATCGACCAGGCCGATGGCCGGGGCAAAATGGCAGGTACAACCGAGGATGAACGTGTCGTTTCCGGCTTCTTCGCGGATGATTTCGAGGCCGCGGCGGAGGTTTCCCGGCGCGGTCGTTCCCAGAAGGTGGTGGGACACCCCGGTCGACGATTGGGCCGCGAAGCTTAGCGCATCGAGCTTCAGGTACTCATAGCCCCACTCATGCACGACCGTCCGGATAACGTTCCTGAGCCAGGCTTCGGCCTCCGGGTTGGTGCAATCGAGGACGGCGCAGCGCCCGAGCCAGGTGGTCACGAACACCGGCTCACCATCGGTGGATTTGAGCACCATCCCCGGGTGATCGCGCAGCGCGTCGGAGTCTTCGTTGAGGACGAACGGGGCAAGCCAGAGGCCGGGCTTATACCCCGCGGTCCGGATCTGGTCCGCGAGGGATTTCATCCCCGAAGGGAACTTCTCGTTCGGCGTGAGCCAATCGCCGGTATGCGATTGGAAGCCGTCATCGATCTGGACATATTCGGCAGGGTGGCCTTCGCGGGCCATGTCGGCGAGGTTCGCCACGACATCGGCTTCGCTGACCTTGTTGTAGAAGTAGTACCAGCTGCACCAGCCCGTCGGGACGTGGCCGGGGACACGCGCGGACAGTTCTTCGGCAACTTCGGTGGCGTAACGCTCCAGGAGGGCGATTGCATCGCCACCGGCGACCAGCAGAACAGGCGGCAGTTCGAGACGTTCGCCGCTCTCGAGCGTCGTCGCTTCGAGGTCGAACTGAAGGGCGAGCCCTTCAATGCGCGTCTCTTCGGCATCCAGCAGGTACTCGATATCGAAGAAGAAGCGGTCGCCGCGAAGAGATCCGGCGAGGAGCACCGATGGCTGCTGAGACAGCACGGCCAGCGTTCCAACTTCGCGAGAGACGTAGGCGCGTCTGTCATCGGATTCACGCAGGAAGCGGCCGTCGTAGCCTTCGGGCGCTGGTTCGCCGAAATTACGGATGAGTGCATCGGTCTGCATGTACCGACCCTGGATCCATGCCCAGTTCCCGCTGGCGCCAGATTCGAGTTCGGCCGTCAGCCCGACCACGCCGGGCACGACGGCTTCGGATCCCCGGTTAATCACCGTGATCTGGAGTCGTCCGGTCGCGGCATCGTAGTCAGTTTCGAGTCCGACGCCGGCTGGCACTGCGAGCGGGTTGAACCAGAGGTCCCAGGGGAGATTGAGCATCGCCATAAGCGTAACGGAGTTAGGAGTTGCGAGTTGCGCAATTCACGGGGCTACTCGATGCCGGAAATGCGCACGCGCGGCCTCCAGGTTTGCCGGGGTGCCGATATCGAACCATGGGCCACGAATGGGGACGGCGGTCATCGCGTTGCCGGCCGCGATGAAGCTCGCGATGGCCTGCGGCAGTTCGTATTCACCCCGCGGGGATTCTTCGAGTTTGTCGATGTAGCTCCAGATGGACGGCGGGAGCACAAACAGGCCCGAGTTGTTCCAGCCGGTGGTCGAGGTGCCCTTCGGCGGCTTCTCGACGAGACGCGTGATTCGCGACGCTTCGTCGAAGTACACAGCGCCGCCCTCGTTGGGGTCGTCGACCGCATTGACCGCGAGGGCAGCGTCATTTGCGCCTGCCGCTTCGATCACGCGAGCGTAGTTCGCCGGCTCGACGACGATGTCGCCCCAGCCCGCGAAAAACGGCTCATCGCGAACAGTCGACCGGGCGAGGGCGACTGCGCGGGCGGTGCCATCAGGCGTGGGCTGACGGATGTATTCGATTCGGACGCGCCAGCGCGAACCGTCGCCGGTACCTGCTTCGAGTTGTTCGGCGCAATGGCCAGTGACAACACTGATCTGCGAAACGCCGGCACTGGCGAGGCCATCGATGATGCGATGGAGGATGGGTATCCCGCCGACTTCGAGCATCGGCTTCGGGAATCGCTCGGTTAGTGAACCGAGGCGGCTGCCGCGGCCAGC
>JBATAT010000061.1:0-5661 GCA_049662005.1 Tepidiformaceae bacterium | reverse complement strand
GTCGAGCGTGAACTGGCCCCGGCGGAAGAAGGCGGTTCCGAACAACAGGCGCGACTGATAAGGAGCGCTGGGATGCCGAAATCACCAGGTGGTAGGTGGCACAGCGTGCTTTCGGTGCCGGACCGGGTACAACCCCAGGCGCGACTGACAATGAGCGCTGGGATGCCGAAATCACCCCCGTGGTAGGTGGCACAGGGGCATGGCGGTGCCGACCGCATACCCATGGGTCGTGCTCGGTGGTTCGCCGGAATTGTAGCGCTCCTTGCGGTCGCGCCTGGGGTTTTGTGTGGGTTGGGGTGGCGAATATTCGCGTGTGTGGAGCGTGCGCCGGATCTGCCTGGGGGTGTATATTCGACGAAATGAGTGCGGGCGTGTCAGGGGAATTTCAGCGGGTGCGAGTCGCTCAGGCGCACCAGAAACGCCGGGCTGTCAGACGGCGCCAGGCTGCTGAAGGCGAACTCGAACGGCCTCCGGTTTACCGTCTCGACGGCCAATTGCATGCCTCCAGCATCCTCCAGTTGCAATCACAATTAGGAAACGCCGCCTACAATCGCGCGGCATCGTCGGGGGCGCCGATTCAACGGCTCTTCGGGCGAAAGAAGCGGCCCGGACCAGCCGACGATGAACTGAAGAGCCTCAAGGGGAAGGGTTCGAACCAGGCCGCCACGGCGATGGAGTCCGCGGCCGAACCAAAGTCGAACACCGGCGAGAACGTCCAGGAAGGCGTTGGATTCGGCGCTGAAGTCACCGGTGTCCCCGGCGATGCACTGTCGAATTTCGGCTCATCCACCGACAAGCTGAACGGCGACGAGTCCATCGAGTTCACCGGAAGCACTGCCCAGGCGGGCCTCAGCGGCGGGGGCTCGCTGCTTGGTGCGGCCGGCGCCGGGCTAACGGCGGCGGGTGGCATCACCGGCTTCATCCTCGCCATCCAGGATCTGCGAGAGCTTTCGCAGAAAACGGCCGCCGAGGCGCCAACCAAGCGCTGGGATCAGGCATCCGTTTATGCCACCCTCGTTGGCGCCGGCAGTCAGACGATCCTTGGTGGCCTTCAGACGGCGGCAGGAGTGACCGGCGCGGGCGCGAATGCGGCCGCAGCCGCAGGGAAGGACGCCGGCAGCACAGTGGCCGATGTTGCCTCTGGGGCGATGGATTCGCTCGGAGCGCTCGGCGGCATCGTCGAAGTTGGTGTCAGTGCAGCGCAGGGTGTCGTCGGTCTCGGCAAACTCATCTCCGGCAAACAGTGGGATGCGGATCTCGCCTCCGGCGCGGCGATGGACTTCCTGAGCGCGCTGAAGGGTGTCGCGGTGACCGCGAAATCGTGCATTGGGGCGGCGAACACGTTCATGTCGGTCGCGGGCCAGGCGATCGCTGTCCTGCCGGTCATCGGCGCGGCAGTGAATATCGTCGCCCAGATGATCGATGTGCTCGTTCGCGTTGTGGATATCGTGATGCGCGTCTACCGGATTGTGAAGAACGCAATTCGGCAGAAGACGATGAATGCGTTTGCGGCGGCGAAAGGCGTCGCATCCGAAGCGGGTAAGTTCGCGGCGGGCATGGCCATCAACGCGCGCAAACGCTGGCGCCGCCAGATCACGCCGCTCATCGCCAGCTGCACGCATGTCGTCGCCGATTTCATCTCGATCGGCGGTTCGGTGCTGAACATCATCGGGGCAGCGACGGCGGCGGCCTACGGCGCCGGCGTTGGGATCATGGCCGCGGGCTACGCAGCGACGGCCACGGCCGGGGTGCTGAAGACCGGAGCTGCCCTCGCGAAGCCGGCCCAGGGCCTCGTCCGCTGGGGCAAACAGAAGATCCGCGACAAGGGCGAAACAAGCGCCCGGATGCACAGCTTCGGCAAAGGCATCGGCATCAACATGGACCGCACCACGAAAGCGAAGCAGAACGAGATCGCCGGCCAGATCACCTTCATCATGAAGCACCTCCATGACCTGAAAGACCTGCCTGCCCCGGGAGACAAGGACTATGCGGAGCGAAAGGCCGAATACGAAGACACCTACAAGATGGTGAAGTTCACCGGTGTTTCCGTGAAGGAACTCCAGGGGGCGGCCGACCGTGAGGCCGTGATCAAGCTCTTTGCGACCGCGATGCGCGACCGCGGCTAGTTCGAAACCATCGGCACCACGTGCCAGTAGCTCAACTGGGCGCCCAGGTAGCTCATCGAACGGCCGCGCGGACCGGAGACGAGGGGATGCGCGACGGGGTGGCGGAAGAAGGCCTCCGTACCCGGGCAGATAAAGTTCGTATCGAAACCCCAGTCGTAGTACTGCACCATCACCACGGTGCCGCCAGCGAATGCGTACGCCGGGTCACAGCGGCGGGCCGCTCCATCAACGCCCTGGGCGCCAGCCGTCCAGATTGGGATTCCCGGTGACTGCCAGATCGAACCGGCGATGCTGCGCCACTGGTAGGGCGTGCCGTAAATGCCGACCGGCAGACCACGCGCCCGGAAGTAATCGACCGCGGCGCGGACAACCTGCGAATTGTCGTTCGGCTCAGCGGACCAGTAGTTCCCACCTTCGACATCGAGCCACCAGTGGGACGGGGTCACGCCGGCGAGATCCGCCCGCTGGATGACGTCCTTCGCCAGGTTCCAGCCATAGTTGTAGCCGCGGCACCAACCGTCTTCCTCCACACAGGTGCCGTAGGGGCCGTGGAGCGCTTCCGGATCGCCGGGCTTCGGGAAGGCCGTGTTCACGTAGACCGCGGGCGTTTGTTCCACACGGTTCGCCCAGGCGAACTGTTCACGAAAGCATGGATTGCTCGTGAACGGCTTCCCGTTGTTTACCCCGATGACGCCGAAGGCGACCGGCCCCGGAGGAAACGCGCCTGTGGGGCACTGCGGCCAGGAGATGTCGAACCCGGGCACGTGGTCTGGCGCAATGGTGATCGCGGCCGCATCCACCACCGAAACCGGCTCATCGGCCAACGCAACCCGCGCCCCGAAACTGCTAGCCAGCGCGGCCACCGCCACCAGTGCACACAACGAAACCAACCACCTCATACCAACCCTCCGCAAGACAGCGACGCCGGCAGGGTATGGAACGAACGCAGACCAATCATCAAGCGGACGTAAAAAGTGCTGGTTACGTAAAGGCCGCGGTGGTTACAAGGCCATGATGCGTAATCCGCGCGGAATGCGAACAGATGTGGTTCAATCTGACGGCACCTTTTGGAGGCCCGCTACATGGATTTCACCTTTTCCGCCGAGACCGAAGCCTGGCGCGCGGAACTGCGCGACTTCCTCAAGAAGGAAATCCCTGTTGGCTTCGAAGGCGACGACGACTTCTTCGATAACGAAGAGCAGATGGCATTCGCCCGCCAGTTTACGAAGAAGCTCGGGGCAAAGCGCTGGTTCGCGCCGGCCTGGCCAGAGAAGTACGGCGGTCTCGGCAAGACGCAGATCGAACAGATGATCCTGAACGAGGAACTCGCTTACCACCGGGCGCCCTCTGGCGGACGCCTGTTCACCATCGGCATCACCGGGCCAACCATGCTCGTCCACGGCAGCGAAGAGCAGAAGGAGCGCTACCTTCCGGGGATGGCGGCGGGTGAAACCTGGTACTGCCAGGGCTTCAGCGAGCCCGGGTCTGGTTCGGACCTCGCCAGCATGGAAACGAAGGCTATCCGCGACGGCGATGACTACGTGGTCAACGGTCAGAAGATCTGGACCTCAAACGGCCACGTCGCCGACCGCATGATCTTGCTCGCCCGGACGAACCAGGATGTGCCCAAGCACAAAGGCATCAGCGCGTTCGTGGTGGATATGAAGACGCCGGGAATCAGTGTGCAGGGCATCCCGAACATCGCCTATCGCCACGACTTCAACCAGGTCTTCTTCGAAGACGTCCGCGTGCCCGCGAAGGACCTCATGGGCGGACTCGACAACGGTTGGTATGTCGCGACCACCACCCTCGATTTCGAACGATCGAACATCGCCGCGATCAGCGGCGCCCGCCGCACGATTCACGATCTGATTCGCTGGGCGAAAGAGAAGCACCCTGGTGGGCGGCCATGGGACAAGGAGAGCGTCCGGTCGAAGCTCTCGGAGCTGGCGATCGAAGTGGAAGTGGGCCGGCTCGTTGCCTACCGCACGGCCTGGCTCCAATCGCGGGGGGATATCCCGAACTACGAAGCCAGCATCGGCAAGGTGTGGATGGCCTTGCTCGGCATCAAGGTGGGGAACGCCGGGGTGAACCTGCTGGGTACGCACGGCCAGCTCGAACCCGGGAGCAAGTGGGCGCAGCTTCACGGCCGCGTGCTCACCTCCTACCTGCTCGCGATGTCCGGCCCGATAGGTGGCGGAACCAGCGAAATCCAGAAGAACATCATCGCCCAGCGCGGCCTCGGCCTGCCCCGGGGGTAAACCCGAGCAGTTCACCCGGGACACGCGCGAGCGGTGGCCTGCAGCGCCGCAACGCCGCAACGCCGCAACGCCTGGACTCTCAGCTGCACGGCCTTAACGTTTCGCCAGAGAGGTTACAGAGGCTTTACACCCTGTCAGGGGATCCCCTGATTGGATTCGCCTTGAACCCGCGCGAAGATCAACGTGCGCCTCGAAATAGATTCGTGGAGGTATCTCGGATGCGTGTGGTGTGTGCCTGGTGCGGTGTTGTCTTGTCCGATGCTTCGGGCCCGGTCTCTCATGGGATCTGCCCGAGTTGTTCGCTTACTGTCGAGCGTGCCTTCCATATCGCGGCGGCCAAGAAGAAGCGGCCGTCGAGCAAGCGGCGAGATCGCGAACATCGCGTACCGACGCTTCCGTTGCCCGGTTTCTTTTCGCCCCGCAGCGCCTGAGGGAACTGCCTACGAGGCCTTTGCCTGCTCCCCAGGATCTTCGCCTTCGACCGGCCGCTTCTTCCGGCGGATCGTTGACCATGCGGTTGATGGCAGCTGCCGAAGGTGGACATCGCCCATCGCGCGGACGAAAAGCCAGGACAGAACAACAACGACGCCGCCCATAATCATGTCGAAGAAGTAGTGGTTCCCGGTTACCGTCACGGCCCACCACATCACGACTGACATGGCGACCGCTGCGGCCCGGATCGGCTTGCGGCTGGTATTGGTCCAGATCGCCATGGACGAGAGCAGGATCCAGCCGAAATGGAAACTGGGGAGTGCCGCGTAATCGTTGACGAACGGCCCCGGCTGGAAGTAGCTCACGTTACTTGTCGCACCATGGACGGTGTCGATAAAGCCGAAGTCATAGCCGTAACTTTCCATCAGGCGAGGCGGGGCCGCCGGGTAAATCCAGTAGGTGGCGATGCCAATCACCGCCGAGACGAGGAGGACGTTGCGGATAAAGCGGAAGCGAACCGGGTCCTTGAGCGCGAGCCAGATGGCAATTGCAAACATGACCGGGTAATGACCCCAAGCGTAGACGACGTTGGCGATCTCCATCACCCAGCCGTAGTTCAAGAAGGCCGCCTGCCAGCGCACCTCCTGGAAGATGCCGAGTCGCTCCTCGAAGTGAATAAGGGCGAGGCTGCGGCTGACCGACGATTCGACGTTATCTGGCCGGATCCCGCGGAGCAGGAAGTAGAGGACCATGATCGCCACGGTGAGCCCAAGTTCGAGGGCGGCGACCCGTATACGAACAACAGGACGAACGCGAGGGCGCGCCGATTGCTTCGGCGTGAC
>JBATAT010000060.1:0-5838 GCA_049662005.1 Tepidiformaceae bacterium | reverse complement strand
GGGTGGGGTGGGGGCGGGGGTGGGGTGAAGATATTGCCGCTTGGTTACGTCTTGCTAGACTTCGCCTGATGCTGAGGCGGATTGGGCTCCGGCGGGCTGGATTGATTGTGCCGGATGCTGCCCCGGCTCTGGAGACGGACGCGGGCGCCAGCGAATTGCTGCTTCCGGTAAACGAACCGGAGCCGAACGCCGTTGCAAGGGGTCGAGCGGGGTTCGGATGGCGCAGGGCGACCGTGGTGACCCTGGCAGTGGTGGTGATGTTGGGGGGCGCGGCGTATTCGCAGATGGACCGGATCGCGCCAGCGGGAGCGGACTTGAGCCGGCGAGTGATCGGTGATGAAAACACCGCCCGCGTTGAGGGGTGGATGTTCCGGGTGGAAGACCGGGTGCAGCGCACGAAATACAAATTCCTCGGAGGCGCCGATGACCCGTTTGCCACCAGGGAAGTGCGCGTTCAGTTCATTCCGCGTGTTCCGCGCAAGGAGATCCCGTACTACGTCGGGGGGCTTTCTTCCGGAGATGTCGATTTGCATGTGGAGGATTTTCGGCCGCCCCCGCTGGCTTTCCCGGCGACGACGGTGCTGCAGAGCGAGGCACTCCCCGGCGAGGGCAGCTGGTCGGTGGCGGGCCTGCCGCGAAACGTACCGGGCGATTCGATCATGGCCAGGACGTTTATCCGGCCTGACAAGGCGCGCCCGTATGCGACCGTCGGCGTGTTACTGGTGGACCAACGCCGGGTACGCCTGAGCATGGTGGGCGGCACGGCGGAGCCGGGAGGCGACCGGGGCGTTCGAGGCCCTGGAATCATCCCGAAGGCTGACTACGATTCGCTGCTTCTCGCATTTAACGGCGGGTTCAAGGGCCCGCACGGCGGCTTCGGGATGATCGCAAACGGGAACCAGTACATGCCGATGCGAAACGGGCTGGCAACGGTGTGTTCTTCCGCCGACGGCAGCATCTTGATGGGCGAGTTCGGGCGGGATTTCGGCTGGAAGGATAGTTTCGAAGCCTGCCGGCAGAACGCCATCCTGATGGTTGACAAGGGGGAGGTCAGCCGGCGGACGACCGAGGGCAATGACACATGGGGATACGTGAAAGTGGACTCCTCGGAGTTCATCACGTGGCGTTCGGCTGTGGGCCTAACGAAGGATGGCAACCTGTTGATCGCGGCCGGGAACTCGCTGAGCGCGGATACGCTGGCGAAGGCCCTCTGGGCTTCGGGGGCGTACATGGCGATGCAACTGGACATCAACGGGCCCTACATTTCCACGGCGCTGTTCTACCAGCAGCCGGACGGCAGCCTGAAGGCGGAGAAGTTCATGGAGAGCATGGCGCCATCGCCCTCGAACTTCCTTGGGACGCGGGAGCGCGATTTCTTTTATGTAACACTCGACGAGAGCCGCTTCGAGTAGTGCGGAACGCGGGCGGTCGCCTTCAGCGTTCCATCAGGACTTTGCCGGCCTGCAAGACACGGTCGATCCGGATGAGGATAGCGGCACCTTTGCGTTCGGGGTCGCGATCCAGTTCAAGCTGAATCGTACGGTCCATGATCTGCTGGCGAACGGGGCCTTCGGTGAAGACCTGTGCTTCGCCGAACATCTTCCAGGCGACGCGAGTAGCGGCATTGCGATAGAGGACGCAAACGCCCGGGTTCTCGGACAGGTTGGAGAACGTGGTCCCGAGGGCGCGCTCCCAAAAGGCAACGTGCTCGCTATCGAAAATCATTGCGCTGCCCTTGTAGGCGATGTCGGGCATGCCCGCCTTGCTGGCGGTAGCGAAAATGACGGGAGAGGCATCGGCGAGCGAGGTTGCGAAAGCGGCTTTCATTTCCTCGGTGAGGGCGATCGGCACTGGTAGGCTCCTAGGCTGGTTACTTCGTGTGAGTAGCCTATGGGGCGTAACGAGAGAGCGCCAGCAATCGTGATTGGGTGGGCGACGATTACGGGAGCGCTCGGTGCTGGTTGGTGGGCCGGGTTGTACTGTTCCGTGATGGGTAGCCCGGGAACAGAGTTA
This sequence comes from Tepidiformaceae bacterium, assembly GCA_049662005.1. Taxonomy (GTDB): domain Bacteria; phylum Chloroflexota; class Dehalococcoidia; order Tepidiformales; family Tepidiformaceae; genus Amarobacter. The sequence goes on along the minus strand of JBATAT010000060.1, from coordinate 3,825 downwards.
CGTTGACTGCTGCTGCACTGGCAGCGCCTCGCCAGGGGTTTCGCCATCCGGAATCGCGGACCGCGCTTGGGATGCTTATCGCGTTGACCGCGATCGCACCGATCTCGATCGACATGTTCTTGCCCTCGATGCCACAGATGGCCGAGGACTTTCAGACGAGCGATGGTTCGGTCAGCCTGGCAGTGACCCTTTTCCTTTTCGCCTTCGCGGGTTCGCAACTGGTTTACGGACCGGCATCGGATCGCTGGGGCCGGCGGCCGGTGATGTTTGCGGGACTCACGCTCTACGTTGCGGGCGGCCTTGTCGCGCTATTCGCGGTGTCGGTGGAGACCCTGGTGGCGGGGCGGGTGATCCAGGGGTTGGGCGGTGGCGCCGGCCCTGCAATCGCTTCGGCCATCATCATCGACGTGTACAAGAAAGAGCGGGCGCTGAAGGCGCTCGCGGCGATGACCGTGGTGACGGCCCTGGCGCCGATGCTGGCGCCGATAGTTGGCGGGTTCCTGCACGATGCGTATGGATGGCGCTCGGTGTTCGTGACGCTCGTCGGCGTGGGTGCGGTGCTGACGATCGGCTATGGCGTGCTGATCCCGGAGACCAACGAATTTCGCGACCCCAATGCCCTTCGGGTAGGGAGAATGTTCGGGAACTACCGCACGCTCTGGACGACGCCAGTTTTCGCGGCGCACGCATTACTAATGGCGCTCTTATTTTCCGGGCAACTGGTATTCATTTCGACATCGTCGTTCGTACTGGTCGATGACCTGGGGTTGTCGGAACGGCTGTACGGGTTCAGCTTCGGGCTCGTCGCGTTTGGGATTATGGTAGGGGCGACCGCTTCGCGGCACCTCGCGGGGACGTGGACGGCGCGCAGGATCGTGCTCACAGCGGCAGTCTTTGGGGGCGTGAGCAGCTCAGCGATGGCCGCGATGGCGCTCGCCGGATTCGAAGGAGTGGCCTTCATCCTGGTTCCGATGATTTTCGTCGCCGGTGCAACCGGGATGTCGGGGCCAGCCGCCCGGGCGAGCGCACTGACGCCATTTCCGCAGATGGCGGGGCTTGCCGCCGCCCTGATGGGCTTTTCGCAGATTGGGATCGCGTCCATCTATAGCATCGCCTTCAACGGCCTGCTTTCTCCGGGGCCGCAAACGATGACGGTGGCGATAGCGGCCGCATCGGTGAGCGCGCTTCTGGTGGCGGCACTGGTCGGAGGGCGCGGGATAGAAAAGGCGGAGGCAGCTCGAGAACTTTAAGCTGTGGGCGCCGTTTTGACCCCGGCGATGGCGAACGATCTGGGGCGGATTTCGAAGCTGCGTGAATAGCGTTCGGTTTCCGGCTAGAATGCGCCCGACCCTCGCTCGCAGGGCCGACACCGGGCCCTGATTTCGGGGCCCAAAAGGCAGGAAGAATGCAGGCATTCGACTACGTGGCACCATCGACGGTGCAAGAAGCGGTTGCGGTGCTCGCGAAGCACGGACCGGCCGCCCGCGTGCTCGCGGGTGGCACCGACATCATCATCCAGGCACGTGAGGGCCGGCGCGATGTCGCCGTCATGGTCGATGTCAAAGGCATCGCCGAAGTCACGCAGCTAACGCACAACAGCGACGGTTCGCTCCGTATCGGGGCCGCCACACCGTGTGCCCGGATCTATCGCGATCCCGAAATACGGAAGCGTTTCGCGTGCCTGGTCGATTCGGCCTCGCTCATCGGCGGCGTCCAGATCCAATCGCGGGCCAGCCTCGGTGGCAACCTCTGCAATAGCGGACCGGCGGGCGACTCGATCCCCACGCTGATCGTGCTAGGTGCGACGTGCGAAATCACGGGGCCTTCAGGTTCGCGGACCGTCCCGGTCGAGCAGTTCTGCACGGGCCCTGGCCGGAATGTGCTCCAGAACGGCGAAATGCTTGTCTCGTTGAGCTTCCCAGCACCGGCGGCACACAGTGGGGCGGCATTCCAGCGCTTTATTCCGAGAAATGAGAGGGACATCGCCGTCGCGAACGCGGCCGCGAACGTCACGCTTTCGGCCGACGGCCAGAAATTCGAATCGGCACGAATCGCGATTGGCGCAGTTGGGCCGACCCCGCTCTACGTAGAAGCAGCAGGGGCCGCTCTTGCCGGTCAGCCGGTGAACGAAGCGACGATAGCCAAGGCGTGCGAAGCAGCGCAGGCGGCGGCAACACCAATTACCGACATGCGCGGCTCGATCGAGCAGCGCAAGCATCTTGTTGGCGTGCTCACACGGCGCGTCATCAACACGGCCGTGGGCCGAGCGAGGGCATAGATGACCAAGCGAATTGTGAGCGCGACGATCAACGGCGAGGTGAACCAGTTCCTCGTGGAGCCATATGACACGCTGCTGGAAGCGCTGCGAAACGAACTCGGGCTGATCGGTTCGAAAGAAGGTTGCGGGAACGGTAACTGCGGCGCCTGCAACGTCATCCTGAACGGGGAACTCGTGAATTCGTGCTGCGTTCTCGGGGTCGAGGCGAACGGGGCCAATATCACGACCATCGAGGGCGTGGCCGAGGGAGATTCACTGCACCCGCTGCAGCGGAGCTTCCTCGAGGAGGCTGCGCTCCAGTGTGGGATCTGCACACCCGGCTTCATCGTGGCGGCGAAGGCGTTGCTCGATGCCGAACCCGATGCGGATGAGGCGCGCGTTCGCCACTGGCTCGCCGGGAACCTCTGCCGGTGCACCGGCTACGACAAGATCATCACTGCGGTCCTCAAGGCCGGAGACGAAATGCGCCAGCCTGCTGGCAGCCGCCAGGGATAAGGAGTTTTACAAATGGTGACGACTGATAAGCCCGCCTACAAAGTCATCGGCACACGCCCTATTCGCCCGGACGGAATCGATAAGGTAACCGGCCGTGCCATCTACGGTGCGGACATTCGCCTGCCCGGCATGTTGGCCGGTCAGGTGAAGCGCAGTCCACACGCTCACGCGATCATCAAGCGTATCAATACTGCGAAGGCGCTCGCGTTCCCCGGCGTCCGGGCGGTTGTGACCGCGGCTGACTTCGGTGGTGGCGACCTGGCTGGCCTTCCGGACACATCGAAAAACGTTCTCGCAGGCGACAAGGTTCTCTACCGGGGCCATGCCGTCGCGGCGGTTGCGGCAACCACAGAACTGATAGCGCGGCAGGCCTGCGACCTGATCGAGGTTGAGTACGAAGTGCTCGATCCGAACCTCGATGTGCGTGAGGCAATGTTGCCCAACGCGCCAATCCTGCATCCAAACATGCGCACAAAGACGCCGACGGGGCCAGGTGAACAGCCTTCGAACGTCGTCGCGCACGCGGCCGTCGCGTTCGGTGATGTGGACAAGGGATTCGCGGAGAGCGATGTCATCATCGAGCGCGAGTTTAAGACGAAGATGGTGCACCAGGGCTACATCGAGCCACAAAGTTCGACGGCAATGTGGAACGAGGACGGCCAGCTTACCGTCTGGTCATGCACGCAGGGCTCGTTTCCCGCGAGGCAGGCGATCTCGGCAATGCTTGGGCACCCGGTCTCGAAGATTAAGGTCGTCCCGACTGAAATCGGCGGGGGATTCGGAGGCAAGATCGCCGTCTACCTGGAGCCGCTCGCGGCGATGCTTTCGAAGCAGGCAGGCCGCCCGGTACAGATGACGATGGATCGCGTCGACGTGTTCGAAGGCACCGGGCCCACCCCGGGCACTTCGATCCGGGCGAAACTCGGCGCAACGAAGGACGGCAAGTTCCGGGCGATGTACGCCGACATGGCGTACGAAAACGGGGCGTTCGCGGGTTCCGCAGCAAACTACGCGACGATGTGTATCACGGCGGCTTACGACATCGAGAACGT
>JBATAT010000059.1:0-2251 GCA_049662005.1 Tepidiformaceae bacterium | reverse complement strand
TACTCGCATTGGGCGGAATGGCGGTCATTAGCATCCTTGCGCTCTTCGGCGCCACGCGCCGGCACCCGGCGATGGCCAGGGTTTCGGATGATCCCGACCCGGATGAGTATTCGACGCACGTGTAGTGCCCCGTTCGCGCAGGCCCCGCCGCCTCAGGCGGCGAGGTCGCCCGTGCGGTTGCCTCGGGTCTGCGTGAATTCGGTCGAAGGGTAGCCCAACAGGTAGCCCTGGACCGCGAAGATCATGCTCTCTACCGACTCGTCGCCTCCGTTCGCGACCCAGCGGACGAGTTCCATCATCGATTCGGTTTCCACGCCTTCGGCAACCACCAGCGCGCCGGCCTGGGAAGCGAAGGCCACGATTGCCATCACTGCCGCCCGGCCCATCGTGTCGTCGATCGCACTGAGGATGACTTCGCGATCGATCTTCACGAACTCGACTGGCACGCGTCGCAACATCTCCAGCCCCGCGTTGCCCGCCCCGACATCGTCGAGGGCGATCTTGAATCCAGCCTCGTGTAACCGCGACACGGCCGATTCGATGTTCGAAACGGAAACGGTAGAGCGCTCGGTGATTTCGAGGACGACGGACGCAGGGTCGAATCCGGCGGCGCGGAATTCCTCCACCAGCGCTTCGGGTGAGAATTCGGCATGCGTGAGCGTGTAGGGCGAGACATTCACGAAGAGTAGGCTCCCGGAGGGAATATCAGCCGCGCGGGCAAGGACCGCTGCGCGGCATGCCCGGTCGAGTTCGGCGCACTTGCCGATGCGTTCGGCGATATCGAATGCAAGCTGAGGCCCGGCGATCTCGTACTCGGCCGGAATCCGGGCGAGTGCTTCGTGAGCGAGAAGCGTGTCGTCGCCGAGGTTCCAAATCGGCTGGAAGGCCGCCATCACCGTGCCATCGTTAAGTAACCGGCGAAGGGAGCTAATTTTCGCCGCGGGAAACACCGGGCGGGCGCCTTCGGCGGCCACGAAGAGCACCGATGCATTCCGGCCTTTGAGCTTCGCTTCGTAAAGCGCCGAATCGGCCTGCTGGCGGAGCACACTCTCGTCGCCGTCGCAGGCACTCGCGCTGGCCATCCCGATGCTGACGGTTGGCCCGTCTTCCATAGCGCGCTCGACCGTCATACGCAGTTGCTCCATCGCGTGCTGAGCGGTGGCGCCCTCGGTGTGCGGCAAGATCATCGCGAATTCATCGCCGCCGACCCGGAATGCGTAGTCCTCGCCGCGGCAGAACTCGTTCAAGATTCCCGCGATTTGCAAGAGAACCGCATCGCCGCGCCCATGGCCCCAGGTGTCGTTCACTTCTTTGAATCCGTCGATATCGATGATGGCCAGGACCAGCGCTTCCTTGTGGCGTGTCGAACGGGCAACCTGGCGGCGCAACTCCTCCAGGAAGGCGCGGTGATTCCCGAGTCCTGTCAGGCTATCGGTGAGCGCCGCAGTACGCAGACGCGTGAGTTCGACATGGTGACGAGCTTCTCTTCGCCCGAACGTGTGGACAGCGACAATCAGGCCCAAGACCAGGATAAGTCCAGCTGCGCACACCAGAATCGTGATGCGGACGTGCTCTCCCTGCTCGTTCACGAGCCCTTCCAGTGCCGCAGCCGAACTGCCCTGGCGTTTCGCGGCCGGTGTCTCCAGGAGCGCGAGGATTCGGTTCGCAGTGTCCGCATCGGGCACGGCCTCGGTGATCGGTTCGCCGCGCTCCATCGCGAGGAAGATGCGTTTCACCGACTCCAGCGCCGCCATGTCGTTCTGAAGGAGGTTATCGACGAGGGCAACATCATCGGCGTCGCCAATTTCACGAAGGTGGTCAAGTGATTCGAGGATAGAGTCTACGGTTGCATCGAAGGCAGCCCGCGTTTCCGGCGTTCCCATCTTCAGGTGGTCCTCCGCAGCCACCTGGGCGGAAACAATCCAGAAGCGCGCATCGCCGTACGCACGGCTTACGTCCGATGAATGCGCAGCGTCGCGTGCGGCCTCTCGCGTCTCGATCATCGAACGCACGACAAACACGCCGATTCCGACGAAGACGATGATGAGGGCAAAGGCTGCAAAACTGCTCGCGTGGCGCGCCGAAAATCCCATCCAAGCCTCTTCCACCCTGAGAATCGGCACGTCTGTGGGCTCGCTGAATGGCGCTCGTTGGACGCTGGACATGCGCGCTGTCGCAACGAGGCACCGGCCGGGCCGAGCCGGCCGCCTACGTCTCCAGGCGCTGGCGGCTTTGGGGCACGGCGTTGCCC
>JBATAT010000058.1:0-9530 GCA_049662005.1 Tepidiformaceae bacterium | reverse complement strand
ATGGCGACACAGCGAACAAGGTCGGCACCTACGGCCTAGCCGTTGCGGCCGCTCGCCATCACGTCCCCTTCTATATCGCTGCCCCACGAACCACCTTTGATCCCACCTGCCCAACCGGTGCGAACATTCCGATCGAATTCCGCAGCCCCGACGAAGTCGGTGGATTCGGTGGCCAGCGTTGGAGCCCCGAGGGAATTGACGCCTACAACCCGGCCTTCGATGTAACTCCGGCGGAACTCATCACGGCCTTCATCACCGAGGTTGGGGTCGTGTCGCCGCCGTTTCCGACGGCCATCGAGGACATCCTCAAAGCGCCATAACGTCGCCACACCGTACACTTGGCCAATTCCCCCAACGATGGGAGTCCCGTGGCAAACTCCATTCCCCTCGCCATCATCGGTGGTTCCGGCTTTTACGAGATGCCCGGCCTCTCCGACGTCGAGGAAGTCATCATCGATACCCCGTTCGGCCCAACGAGCGATTCATTCCGCGTCGGCACGCTCGAAGGCGTGCGTATCGCCTTTCTCGCCCGCCATGGGCGCGGCCACACGCTCCTCCCCTCCGAACTTCCCCAACGCGCGAACTTCTGGGCGCTGAAGAGCATGGGCGTCGAGCGGGTGCTTTCCATTTCGGCCGTCGGCAGCCTTCGCCAGGACTATCGCCCCGGCCACCTCGTCACGCCTCACCAGATCATCGACCGCACGCGCGGCACCCGCGTTTCCACCTTCTTCGGCGACGGTATCGTCGCGCACATCGGCTTCGCCGAGCCGTTCTGTCCTTCGATGCGCACCGCCGCCCGGCAGGCTGCCGAAGCCGCCGACGCCACCGTTCACCGCGAGGCCATCTATGTCGTCATGGAAGGCCCGGCCTTCAGCACTCGCGCTGAAAGCGAACTCCACCGCACCTGGCGCACCGACCTCATCGGCATGACTGCGCTCCCCGAGGCGAAGCTCGCCCGCGAAGCCGAGATTTGCTACGCGATGCTCGCGGCCGTAACGGACTACGACGCCTGGCAGGAGACCAACACGGTCGATGCTTCAGCCGTATTCGAGACGCTCCACCAGAACGTCGCGACTGCCCAACTCGCCGTCCGCGAACTCGCGAAAATGATTCCGGCGCGCAACGCCTGCGAATGCGGTCACGCGCTCGATTCCGCCCTGGTGACGAACCCGGATGCGATCTCCGCCGAGCTCCGTGAGCGCCTGCACCCCATCCTTGCCCGCCGGCTCGGTACCGGCGCATGACCCTCCTTGTGACCGGCTGGGTGGCGATCGACGAGATCACAACGCCGTTCGCGAGTGTGCAGGATTCGCTCGGTGGCTCGGCCACGGCCGCAGCCCTCGGGGCAGCCCTCTTCACCGATGTCCGTCTCCTCGCCGCCATCGGCGAGGACTTCCCGGAGAGGCACCGGAAGCCGTTCGAAGGCCGCCGCATCGACCTCGAAGGCCTGATCACCATCCCCGGCGGCAAGACCAGCCGCTGGGGTGGCCGTTACCACTACGACCTCAACGCCCGCGATACGCTCTTCACCGAACTCGGCGTCAACGCCGCCTGGGATCCGCCCTTGCCGCCGGGTTGGGAGGATTCCCAGTCCGTGTTCTTCGCCGCCGGTGATCCGCCCGTGCAACAACGCATGATGAACCAGATGCCCAACCGTCGCTCGACCATGGTCGATACCATCAAGTTCTACATCGATACCGCCGAAGCAGACCTGAGGAAGACGATGGCGGCCGCCGATTTCATCTCCATCAACGAAAGCGAAGCACGCGAACTTGCGAACACGCCCAGCATTGCCCGTGCCGGCCGTAAGCTGCTCGAAGGCGGTCCCGATGGGGTCATCATTAAGCTCGGCGAATTCGGTGCGGCCTATGTCAGTGCCACCGATTACTTCGTTGCTCCCGGGTTCCCGCTCGAAGAAGTCGTCGACCCCACCGGTGCGGGCGATGCCTTCGCCGGCGGCTTCATGGGTTATCTCGATTCGGTCAAGGAAGTCACGACGGGTGAGATCCGGCGCGCGATGATCTATGGTTCAACGGTGGCGTCATTTCAGGTCGAGGGGTTCGGACCGTCCCGCTTGCTCACGCTCACGCGTGAGGAAGTCGAAGCCCGCTACCGGAAATTCCGCGAAATGACCCACTTCGAGGTGGATGGCTGAGATGGCGGAACGCGACGTTCGCTGGCAGGGGATCTCACGCCAGAAACTGGACTACGTCGTCCAGCCAGTGAGCGACATTGCCACCATCCGTTCGATTCTCGCGCCCCGTGTCGAATACACCGCCTACGCGCTCGGCCAGCTCGAGCCCGCCCTCTTTCCGCGAACGCGCTGGTTCTACGCGCACGGCACCACCGGCATCGGCCTTGTCCTCCACAGTCGCGGCGGCCTCGGCGATGCGACCTTCGTCCTTGGCGATCCAGATGCTGTCTCAGCGATCCTTTCGATCCACCCCGGCACGGCCCAGACCTATGCCACCTGCCAGCCCCAGCACCTCGAAACCCTTCGGCGATACTTCAGGCTCGCGAACCAGCAGCCCATGATTCGCATGGGCGTGAACAAGATGCGCTTCAACCCGGTGCATTCGCATCACGTCGTCACCCTCAGCGGGATTGACATCCGCAAGGTGAACTCGCTCTACAGCAGCGAAGGCGGCCCGAGCTACTACATCCCCGAACACATCGATAATGGCGTCTACCGCGGCGTTGTCGAAGGCGGTCGCCTGCTCGCCGTCGCCGGCACCCACGTCGTTTCTCGCCAGGAGGGTGTTGCCGTCGTCGGGAACGTGTTCACCCATCCGTCGGCACGCGGAAAGGGCTACGCGACGGCCACCACAAGCGCCGTCACCGAAGCTCTGCTCGAATACTGCGATCACGTCGTACTCACGGTCGACCCGAACAACACACCCGCCGTCGCTGCCTATGCCAAACTGGGGTTCCGCGAAGTCTGCCAGCTCGTCGAAGCAAGCGCCGCCCGCCGCGATCCGTCCGGTATCGGCTCGTCGCTCCGCCGCATCCGTGCCGCTATCCGGGGCCGGAAGTATGATGGCAGCTTCGTAACCCTTCACGACTAATTGGAATTTCCCGGCGCTTCCACCTGATCTCCGTGCGCCGCCCAGGAGCCCGCAAATGACTGTTCCGAACGACATCGCCAACGCCACCCTTCAACACGATGGCGTCCGCCGCATCGAATGGGCGGCGCGCGAAATGCCCGTCCTCAAGCTCATCCGCGACCGCTTCCAGCGCGAAAAGCCGCTCCAAGACATCCGCATGACGGCCTGTCTGCATGTCACCACCGAGACCGCCAACCTGGCCATCACCCTCCGCGATGGTGGCGCCGACCTCCGTCTTTGCGCCAGCAACCCGCTTTCGACGCAGGATGATGTGGCCGCCGCCCTCGTCCACGAATACAACATTCCTGTCTTCGCCATCTGTGGCGAGGACAACGAGACCTACTACCGCCACATTCACCAGGCGCTCGAACACAACCCACAGCTCACCATGGACGATGGCGCCGATGTTGTCGCCGTCATCCACAAGGACCGCCGTGACCTCCTTCCCAGCGTCGTCGGTGGCACGGAAGAGACCACCACGGGCGTCATCCGCCTTCGTGCGATGGCCGCCGATGGCGCGCTCGGCTATCCGATTGTGGCCATCAACGAAGCGGACACCAAGCACCTCTTCGATAACCGATACGGCACAGGCCAGAGCACGATCGACGGCATCATCCGCGCGACCAACGTCCTCCTCGCCGGCAAGAACTTCGTCGTCGCTGGCTACGGCTGGTGCGGCCGCGGTGTCGCCTCTCGCGCTCGCGGGATGGGCGCCCAGGTCATCGTCACCGAAGTCGACCCTGTGAAGGCACTCGAAGCCGTGATGGATGGCTTCCGCGTGATGCCGATGGCCCAGGCCGCCAAGGAAGGCGACTTCTTCGTCACCCTCACCGGCGATTGCAACGTCATCGATCGCCAGCACCTCGAAGCCATGAAAGACGGCGCCATCATCGCCAACAGCGGCCACTTCGATAGCGAAATCAACCTGAAGGCACTCACCGCCCTCAGCGAAGGCAAGAAGCGCGTCCGCAATTCGGTCGAAGAATACCGGCTCCAGGACGGACGGAAGCTCTTCCTCCTCGGCGAAGGCCGCCTCGTCAATCTCGCCGCTGCCGAGGGCCATCCCGCTGCGGTCATGGACATGTCGTTTGCGAACCAGGCACTCGGCGCGGAATGGATAGCCCTCAACCACACCAAACTCGAAAAGCAGGTCTACGAAATCCCCCACGAAGTGGACCAGGAGATCGCCCGGCTCAAACTCCACGCCATGGGCATCAGCATCGATTACCTGACCGAAGAGCAGAAGAAATACCTCACGAGCTGGCAAGAAGGGACGTAGGAGTTCCGAGGGACGAGTTCCGAGTTCCGAGAGAGCGCATGCGGAAAGAGACACCCTGGGGGGTTTGGGACCATGTTCCGCTCGATGAATTAGTGCGGATTCTCGATGGGCTGACCGTGCCATGGTGGATCGCCGGTGGGTACGCGATTGATGCGTTCGCGGGGAGCGGGCGGCGCGAGCACGACGACATCGATTTCAGTGCCTTCCACGCCGACCATCTCGCCGTTCAGGAGCACCTGGCGGACTGGGAACTCCAGTATGCCGACCCGCCGGGGAGCCTGCAGCCATGGCCGCGAGGACATACGCTTCCCGTCCACGTCCACGATATCTGGGCTCGAAAGGACGTTGGTGACGACTGGCGCTTCCAACTGATGTTGAACCCCGGCGGGCCAGACGAACTTGTGTTCCGGCGCGACCACCGCGTGCACGCATCGCTTGAACGTGCGACCTGGATGCACGAAGGCGTCCGGTATCTCGCGCCGGAGTGGCAACTGCTGTTCAAGAGCGGCACCCCGCGGCCCAAGGACGAGCAAGACTTCGCGGACTGCCTCCCACTGCTGACGTCGGACCAAAAGACGTGGCTATCAAACGCGCTGACGTCGCAGCAACCGGATCATCCCTGGCTCGCGCGTCTCCACGAGCGGAGAGCCGAAGTCGGCTAAACTCCAACGATGCCGAACTACCTTCATCATCTCGTTCACTACAACACGTGGGCGAACCGCGGCCTCCTCGGATTCCTCGGAGCCCAACCAGAATCAATCCTGGCGCTCACCGCGGCGGGCGTGTACGGCACTATCGGCGAGACGTTCGAACACCTGCTCAGTAGCGAGATCAGCTACCACCGCAAACTGCTCTCGCTGCCGAAAACCGAATATCTCCAGCCAGAAACGGCTTCGATGAACTCGCTCATCGAGCTTTCGGCGATCGCTGCAGCCAAACTCGGCGGTCTCGTCGATTCACTGCCGAACCCGGAGCGAATGTTGCACCTCGATGACGGCGATCGGTCGGCGGCGACCGTCTTCACCCAACTGGTGATGCACAGCATCGAGCATCGGGCACACATCGGTACGATCCTCGGCGCGAACAACATCCGCGGCCTCGAACTGGATGCCTGGGCCCACGGCATCTTCGCCCACAACGACGACTGGTACACCGAGTGGGGTCCGGAGCCGGGCGTTCGGGCAGAGTTTCCGACCCTGGACCAGCGTTAACGAAGAATCTCCGTGGCCGCAGTGGCCACAATAAACCTCCCTCTCCCAAGTCTGGGAGAGGGTCGGAGTGAGGGAATGGCGATTGCGCTACACTCCCACCATGCAACACACGATTCATGCCCTCATCCGCCCCGGCAACGAATTCGGCTACGTTGCGGAGTGCCCGCAGCTGCATGCGGTTACGCAGGGGAAAAACCTTGACGAGGTGGTGGCGAACCTGCGCGAGGTGATAGGCCTTGCTCTCGAGGGGGAAGATTTGGCAACTCTAGGCCTTGCAGCACCGCCTGTGATTCTCGTGAGCATGGAGTTGGAACCCGCAGTTGCCTAGGCCGTGAAGTGCCGCAAATCGCACCACAATAAACCTCCCTCTCCCAAGCCTGGGAGAGGGTCGGGGTGAGGGCCCTACAACTCCGCCTTCACTTTCTCTGCGAGCGCGGCCGTGAATCCCAGCGTGCTCGCTATCTCCGCGACATCCGCTTCGCGGATCTGCTTTACGCTGCCGAACTTCCGCAGGAGCGCTTTCTTCCGCTTTGGCCCGATGCCGGGGATGGTATCGAGTGCGCTCTGAATCGAACTCTTCCCGCGTACCTGGCGGTGGAACGTAATCGCGAACCGGTGAGCCTCGTCGCGCACGCGCTGAACCAGGTAGAGCGCCTCGCTTCCGCGCGGTAACACCACCGGCTCGTCCTCGTCCGGCACAAACAGCTCTTCGAATCGCTTCGCCAGCCCAACCGTTGGAATGTGGTGTACCCCGAGCTCCCGCATCACCTGCACCGCCGCCCCCAGCTGTCCCTTGCCGCCGTCGATGATCACCAGGTCCGGCAGGTCCCAGCCCTCCCGGTTTTGGATTTTGGATTTTGGATTGTCGGGTTCTTCCGGGGTTGGCTGTTGACTCGAGCCGTCTTCCGATGGCTCCGTCGCCTCCAATTGCTCTGTTTCGTGCTCGATCGGGTTTGCGTCCTTCGCGTGGTTCTTGAACCGGCGCCGCAACACCTCGGCCATCGTTGCGAAGTCATCCGCCCCCACGACCGTCTTCACCTTGAACCGCCGGTACTGGTTCGTCGCCGGCTTGCCGTCGATGAACACCACCATGCTCGAAACGGGGCTTGTGCCCTGGATGTTCGAGTTGTCGTAGCACTCGATCCGGTGCGGGATCTCCGGAAGCGAGAGCTCTTCCATTAGCTGTTCCAGCGCCTGATCGGTCTTGTTCGCATCCGCCATCCACTTGACGCGCATCACCGAGAGTGCTTCCCGTGCGTTGTCGCCCGCGAGCTCCACCAGCCGCTTCTTCTCGCCGCGCTCTGGCACCCGCACCTCGACCAGCGAACCGCGCTTCTCCGTGAGCAGCTCTTCGATCGTCGTCCGGTCCTCCACCTCCGAGGGGATGGCCACCAGCTTCGGCACGTACTGCGCGCCCTCGTAGTACTGCAGCAGGAAGTTGGTGAGCACAGCGCTATCGGGCTCATCGCGCACACCTTCGAGTGCGAACGTATCCCGCCCGATCATCTGCGTTCCCCGCACGAAGAACACCTGCACGCAGCCGGTGTCGCCATCCCGCGCCAGCCCGAAAATGTCCACATCTTCATTGCGCGTCGTCGAAATCATCTGCCGTTCGACCGTCCGCTCGATGCTCTTCAACTGATCGCGGATTTGTGCCGCTCGTTCGTACTCCATCCGCTCGGCTGCTGCGTCCATCTGCTGGCGCAACCGCCGGATCACATCGTCCGATTTCCCTTCGAGGAAGAGGATCACGTCCTCGATGACCTCGTCGTACTCTTCTTTCGTGCAGAAGGCGGTGCATGGCGCGATGCAACGCTTGATGTAGTAGTCGAGGCAGGGCCGCGCATCCTTGCCCGTGATCTCCTTCGTGCACGAGCGCCAGGGGAAGAGCTTCTTCGTCAGGTCGAGCGTCGCTCGCACCGAGCCCGCGCTCGCGTATGGCCCGAAATAGCGCGCGCCGTCCTTCTCAATCCGGCGCGTGATGTACACCCGCGGCCAGGGATTCTGGATGTCGACCTTCAGATAGGGGTAACGCTTGTCGTCTTTCAGCCGGATGTTGAAGAACGGCTGATGCCGCTTGATCAGGGTCGCTTCGAGGATCAGCGCCTCGCCCGCGTTCCCCACCACGATGTACTCGAAGTCCTCGATGTGTTCGCGCAGGGCGCGTGTCTTCGGCTCCATCATTCGTGGCGAACCGAAGTACGAGCGCACCCGGTTGTTCAGCTTCGCGGCCTTGCCGACGTAGATAACCTCGCCCTTCGCATTCCGCATGATGTACACGCCGGGCCGCGCGGGTAGCGCCGCCAGCTGCTTGCGGATTTTTTCCGAGATCGTCGAAGAAGCCATGGATCCAGTGTACCCAGCCCGGGCCGCCCTTTGCTCGAAACCTCATGGCAACGGTTTGTCAGGAGAGCCGCGTCCTGTACCGAACTACCGGATCGTGAGTTCCGGGATGGTCGCATTGAAGTAAACGGTTCCGGAGACGGTCGCGCGTACTTCGAGGGTGACCACCGTGCCGGCGAACTCCCGGCGGTCTTCGCCTCCGATTGCCATCGCCCAGGCGCTCCCGGTTCCGTGAACGCCCGTGTTCAACACCAATTCCGGCTGCCACGCTCCTGTAGTTGCGTTCCAGTACTTCCCGTCCGCCTTGCGCTTCACGATGAACGAAACAGCCGTCGCCGAGAGGCTCCCGGTCGAGACATTAAACGAGAGACGCGACCGCGGAATCGGTGCGTTCGCCGCGTTCGAAACCGTCACCTGCGTCGAGGAGGTGGGCGGAGCAGCGGTGACATCGAACGTGCCGCTCGTTGCCGAAGTCAGGCTCGTAGCACTCGCGGTGATGGTGAACCCCGTCCCGGCAGCGCTCACGCTGCAGCCAGCGAAGCTGGCGACCCCTGCAGTCGCCGTTTTGGTCAGTCCACCCGTGCAGGTCAGCGTGCCCGTGCCGTTGAGCGCAACTGTCACGACGGTTGTGCTGTCGCTCGTGACTGTCGCATTTGCCGCCGTCTGGATCGCGACGATTGGCTGCGCTGCCAGCGCCGCTCCCGCGATGCCGGCGCCCGGCTGCGTGGTGAAGGCAAGCTTCGAAGCCCCGGCCGTGACCGTGAACACCTGCGGCGTCACCGACGCCCCTCCGCCCGGAGCGGGATTGAAGACGGTCACGTTTGCCGCTCCGGCCGAGGCCACATTCGCCGCCGGAATCGTCGCGGTCAGCGTTGTCGCCGAACCGTAGGCGGTCGCGAGGTTCGCCCCGTTCCAGCGGACGATGGAGCCAGCGACGAAGTTCGTGCCGGTCACGGCCACCTGGAATTGCGCAGCGCCCGCACCGATGGTGTTCGGCGAAAGACCGCTGATGGTTGGTACGGGGTTCGGAGCCGCAGTAACGGTGAACGTCAACGCGTTTGATGTGCCGCCACCGGGAGTTCCGGTGAAAACCAAGACGCTGGCGGTCCCGGTGTTCAGGGCGTTTGCCGACGGAACGGCTGCTTCGAGGGTGTTCGAATCAACGAACGTCGTGATGAGCGTCGCTCCGTTCCAGCGCACTACCGATGCGCCACCCACAAATCCTGTGCCCGTGACGGTCAGGGTGAAGGCGCCGCTTCCCGCGCTTACCGTCGAAGGGGAGAGGAGGCTGGTGGTGGGGACCGGGTTGTTCGCTGGCCCGCCGCCCACGGTGAGTGAGAGGACGTTGGTGCCACCCGTGTTGTAGAGCGTCGTCACTGAATAGGCGCCGCCTGATGATGGCGTGAAGCGCACGCCACTCTGACCCGTTCCGCAGCCAGTCGCCGCAGTTGCCGTGCCCACACCCGGGCCGCTCACCTGGAAATCGGCCGTCGTCAGTAGCGGACTCTGCGAGATCTGTCCGATGAGTGCACTTGTGCCCGGCTGCGCTGCCCCTGCTGCAGCGTCGTTCGGTGCATCTGCGGCTACTGTGGC
>JBATAT010000057.1:0-5149 GCA_049662005.1 Tepidiformaceae bacterium | reverse complement strand
AATCGCGAGTTGAACGTGGAGGAGGCCAGCGTTGACCTGTTGTTCCTGGCCTACCTGTTGAAGACTTCGCGTTTTGGCTTCTTCAGCTTCGGACCAATCACAATCGATGTGCGCCTTGTGGAGGACATCGTTTCGCGCACGGCAAAGCGTTCAGAAGACCCAACAGCCGGGACGAGGACCCGCTACGGGGATGATTGCGTCCGGTTCTTCAGCGTGCTCTCCGATGAAGCCGAACGAAGCGGGCGGCGCAGGATCGACGAGGTTCACTTTCTCCTGGCCTTCATGCGCATCGGGGAGGGCATCCCCGGCCGCGTGTTCGGTGAACTCGGCGTGACCGCTGATGAAGTACGTTCGTTCGTGCCGGGGACCATAGCGGCTGCGGAGGCCGGCCGGCTGTACTCTCCGGAAGAAGCGGCCGAGTACCTCGGCGTACACGTGAAGACGGTGCGGAACTGGATCCGGAGTGGTCGGTTGCCCGCCAGCCGTCTCGCCGGACAACGAGTCCTGCGTATCCGCGCGACCGACCTCAACCGCCTCCTCGAACCGGTCGAGCCCGGAGATGCGGAGTGAGGCGCCGGAACGCCGACTTCAACACAACCAGGAGGGTCTGATGCCATATTTCGCCACTCGCACCGAAATTGGACCCGTTACCGAGCCCGATGCCGTTCGCTTCGCGGCGGAGGTGGCGGGCATCCAGCCCGGTTTACTGGGAGCCTACTGGACTCCAACCCGGGGCCAGGTTTTCGCTGTGCATGAAGCGGCGGCCCCACCCGGAACGGGCCCGGACTACCCGGGCGAGGCTTTCCCTGTGCTCCCAATAACGGCCGAGGAGTATGGCCCGCCGGCGCTGGAGCCCGCCGCCGGCGCTGGTGAGGGACTTCAGCTGGTTCTCGTCCGGCGGCAACTCAGCCCCCTGACGGAGGCGCAGTTCCGGGCGGTCGCGTTGCAGGCGATCATGTGCGCCCACGAGTACGATGACATGCTCTGGCTTCGCTCCTACTGGGATGTCGAACAGAACCAGTTGAATTGCCTGTTTCGCACGCGAACCCACGACCTCGTTCGAGAGCATGCGGCGCGCTCGCGGATTCCCTGCGATGAGATAAACGATGCGGTCGAGATCTTTCACACGAAGGACGCGAAGGGCGCAAAGCTTCTCTAAGACACCTTGGTGTTCTTTGTGCCCTTTGTGTTTTCCAAGACTCGCGATGCCGAGTGAGAACTGGGCCTTTTCACACGAAGGACGCGAAGGGCGCAAAGCTTCTCGGAAAGCCTTCGTGTTCTTTTGTGCCCTTTGTGTTTTCCAAGACTCGCGATGCCGAGTGAGAACTGGGCCTTTTCACACGAAGGACGCGAAGGGCGCAAAGCTTCCCGGGAAAGCCTTCGTGTTCTTTGTGCCCTTTGTGTTTTCAAGGCTGCTTGCGAATCCGAATCCTGCTACCGTTCCCGCCATGTCAGCACTCTCCGATGTCGTCGTCCTCGAGTTCGCGCGGAACGTTGCCGGGCCGTACTGCGGGAGGCTTCTCGCAGACCTCGGCGCAACCGTCATCAAGATTGAACCGGCGGACGGAGATCCGCTCCGGAGCGCGGCGCCCCTGGCGGGGGGCGAGAGCGTCTTCTTCAACTACCTGAATGCGGGCAAACGCAGCGTTGTGACAGAAACTGATTCGGCGGAACTTGAGGCGCTGTTCGAACGCGCCGACATCGTGATCCATGACCTGCTCGGTGGCCCGGCCGAATCCCTCGAATCGCGCGTCCGTGCCGTCAACCCTGCTGCCGTGGTTATCTCCCTTTCTCCCTATGGGCGTTCGGGGGAGCGCAGCAACTGGCAGGCGACGCCATTCACGGAGTGGGCGACGGGCGGGTACTTCTACTTCGCGGGCGACCCGGCCCGCGAGCCGCTCTCGCTGCCGGGACGGCAGGCCGAATTCCATGCGGGCCTGCACGCGGGGATCGCCGCGCTGGCCGGACTCTGGCACGCGCGCGAAACGGGCGAGGGGCAGTGCATCGAGGTCTCTCACCAGGAAGCCTGCCTTAACGACCATGCCTGGCTGATTTCGATGTGGACGCACATGGGCAAGGTGCAACAGCGAACGGGCAGCCTCTACGCAAAGTGCGCCGACGGGTTCGTCTACATCTTTAACATGGCCGCCTATCCGAACCTCTTCGTGCTAATGGAACGGTTCGACCTGCTCGAGGACGAGTCCCTCCTGCTGCCGGCCAACTGGTTCGCGCGGTTCCCGGAGATATTCGCCTCGTTCGAAGCGTGGTGCTCCACACGAACGAAGCAGGAGATCTACCACGCCTGCCAGGAACTGCGGATCGCTGCCTCGCCGGTGAACACCATGGCCGACGTCCTCGCGAGCGAGCAGCTGGCGGCACGCGAATGGTTCGGAACAATCGAAGCCGGTGGCCAAAAGTTCACGGCCCCGGGATTTCCATACAAGTTTTCGGGCACGCCGTGCGAGAATTCGCGCAAGGCGCCGAAACTCGGTGCGCATACCGTCCAGACGCTCAGCGGATCGATCCAGCTGCCACCACGTGCGCCATTGACGGCCGCACTCGGCGAGCGGAAAACCTCCGGCCCGCTTGAGGGGCTCCGGGTGATCGAAATGACGGCGAACTGGGCGGGGCCAATCGCCGGCAGGCACTTTGGAGATCTCGGCGCGGACGTCATCAAGGTCGAACTCCAGACGAAGCCCGCGACCCGGGCACTGATCTACCCGGTGGAAGACGTCTGGCCCGACTTCTTCAATCGGTCGGGTTACTTCAACAAGCTGAACCGGAACAAACGCGGGATCGCGCTCGACCTTTCGAAGCCGAAGGGGAAGGCGATGTTCATCGAACTGGTGAAACAGGCCGATGTTGTGCTCGAGAACAACGCCGCACGCGTGATGGGCCAATTGGGCCTGGGCTACGAGACCTTGAGCGCCGCCAACCCGCGAATCGTGATGTGCTCGCTTTCCGGATACGGTGCGACCGGCCCGGAGAGCAGCTACTCGGCGTACGGGAGCAACATCGAGACGACCAGCGGGCTCAGCAGCATTCTCGGCTACGACGACTCGAAATTCTTCGGCACAGGGACGTTCTACGCGGACCCGGTTTCGGGGAACCATGCGGCAGTGGCGATCCTCGCGGCGTTGTATTCACGGCGGACCACCGGCAAAGGCCAGTGGATCGACATGGCCCTGCTCGAAGCGGTGGAACCATTCATCTCCCAGGACTTCCTGCGCTACACCGTGACGGGAGAGATCCCCGTGCCACAGGGCGCGCACTGGGGAGAGGGCTGGCTGCTCCAGGGGACCTTCCCGGCGGCAGGGACCGATTGCTGGCTCGCAGTCACCGTCCGGAACGAAGCCGACCTCACGAAGCTGGCGGCAGTGACGGGTGGCCGTGACGAAGAGTCGCTGCGCCGCTGGCTAAGCACCCGCAACCACATCTCCGCGGCTGACGAATTGCAGGCCGCAGGGATCGCTGCCGCACCGGTAATGGCGAACTGGGAACTCTTCGCGGACAACCATTTGAACGATCGCGGGGCCTTCGTGCCCGTGCGCCATGCCACCGCAGGGACGCGACGGTTCCCCGGTCATGCGTGGCGGTTCGAGAAGACACCCGGGGCGGTCTACCGCGCGGCGCCGATGTTCGCGGAACACGATTTCGATGTGTTTCACGAACTGCTCGGTTTGGACGATGAGGCGATTCGCGAGCTTGCCAACGAAGGGGTGACCGGGTTCTCACCGGTCTATGCAGCAGGCCCAACCCTGTGACGACGGTGCTCGTGCTGGTGCCGAAATCGATCGCGGAGCCGCCGCTGCCTGCCGGCGCGATGCTGGTGCACTTCCAAACAGCCATCGATGCCGTTGTCTCGCTCCGCGCGAGCGAGGCGCCGGCGGTTCTGGTGACAGATGGCCTCGATGCTGAGGACCTCGGGGCGCTGGCATCTGCCATTCGCGAGCGCGCAGCGCCCTGCCTCGAAGTTCGCATGAAGGGCTGGGATGGGGAAACGCAATCGCCGGTTTCGGGTGTGTGCCGAGGGGTCATCTCCGGCTTCGGCGCGAACGGCCTCGGTCGCGCGGTCGAATTCCTGGGTCGTTAAGCGAGCCGCCAGGCACCTTACTCGAATTCGACGACGTTCCTGCCAGGCTCGAAACCCTTCATTAAGAGCAGCCTCCGCGGTACGAGCCGGAACAGTATTCCCGTATCGGTGAAAACGGCCGCCATGCTGTTCTTCGCCGCGAGTTCATCGAGGAGTTCGATGTACTCGCTGTGGTCCTTGTCCACTTCCTCGGCGCGTCCTTCGATGACGATACGGTTGAACGCCGTCCAATCGCCGCGGATGACTTCGCGGTTGTCGATGAGGAACGATACTTCGGGGGTGGCAGCGATGTTGTGGGCGTGCTGAGGCCTCCTGTTGCTGCCGAAGAGCACTTCACCATTGGCCCGCAGGTGGCAGAGGACGAAGGTGACATAGGGCGTGCCATCCTCGGAATGGGTGGTGGCGAGGGTGCCGCCGGGCTGGGTCGCGGCGATAGCGCTCGCTTCTTGGAGGATCTGGTCTCGGTCCATTGTTCGCGATTGTACGCGAACGGAGGTCGGCGGCGGAGGGAGGTGCGACGCTGCTCGGCAGGCGCCGCTTTTGACCGACACGCAGCTCGCCACGTGCTTGCACGGAATACGTACCCGGCCTAACGTCCGGTGACCGATTCGGCACCAATCGGTGTGGTTTCAGATTTCAGATTCTTTGAACGGGAGAACCAGCGATGCTTCGTAATCAAATGAGGTCCATCCGTGCCGCGGCAACCCTGCTCCTGCTGGGCGGGCTCGGCCTCGGCATCGCCGGGCTTCTTTCGCAAGCCAGCATGGATTCCACGGGCGGGTTTGCGAAGGTTGCAAACGCACAGGCAGGACCGACCAACACCGGCCCAACCAACACCCAGGTCGCCGCAACCGCCACCGACACAGGGCCGGGTTCTGATGCGACAAACACCCCAGTGCCACCGACCGCTGAACCCAACACACCGGTAATTCCCGGCGGCGGAGATACGACCGAGCCGACGAGCACGCCGACCGCTGCTGCCACAGCCACGGCGTCCGCCACCGCGACCGTGACGCCGTCCGCTACCTCTACGGCAACGTCCGCGCCGGCCACAGC
>JBATAT010000056.1:0-1942 GCA_049662005.1 Tepidiformaceae bacterium | reverse complement strand
GTGTACTCGCAGGAGCATCCGCGAATCGCCGCCAGCCAGTGGATTTACGACAACGTGCCTCCCGGCAGTGGGATCACGGGCGAAATCTGGGACGACACCATCCCATACGCGCTGCCCGGCGAGGATGCCTCGTACCGGATCGTCGAAACGTTCCCCTACGACACGGATTCCCTCGAGAAGGTGCAGAAGCTGGTCTTCGGCGACCCGGCAAACCCGAATGCGGGCGGACTTGTTTCCGCGGATTATGTAGCGATTACGTCCAACCGCGTTCGCGATTCGGTGAAAAAGCTCGAACGGGAATATCCAGCCACCAACCTCTACTACAAGCTGCTCGATTCTGGCGAACTTGGCTTCGAACGGGTCGCGACGTTCAAGGTGCACCCGACCTTCCTCGGGATCTCCGTCGATGACTCGCGAGCCGAGGAGTCGTTCACGGTTTACGACCACCCGGAAGTGCGCATCTACAAGAAGACGAGCAGCTTCGATGCGAACCGGGCGCTGGCACTGCTCGATGCGGCGCACCCCGAGCGCGCGGTGAACCTGCTGCCGCGGCAGGGCCGCACGAACGGATTGCAGTTCACGCCGGAAGAGGCGGAGGTGCAGCAATCTGGCGGCACCTTCACCGACGTGTTCGATGCCGATGGCTGGGCCAGCGGTTTGCCATGGCTCTGGTGGCTGGTCTGGCTGGAAGTTGCGGCCATTGCAACGGTTCCATGGGTGACGTGGTTGTTGCGCGCGCTCCCCGGGCGAGGCTACGGGCTGAGCAAGCTCTTCGGCATCTCCGCCGTCGCGCTGCCAACCTGGATGCTTGTCGCATGGGGGGCGTTTCACTATTCTGGCACGCTTGTTTGGGCCGTGTTTGGCGTGGTGCTCGCGCTGGGGGTAGCCACCGCGGTAGTGCGGCGGCACCAACTCGTGGCCGATGCGAAAGAGCATTGGCGGTCGTGGGTCGCGGTGGACCTCGTTTTCCTGGTGGCCTTCTTCGCATTCCTGCTGATTCGCGCTTACAACCCGGACCTCTGGCACCACCCGCAGGGCGGGGAAAAGCCGATGGAGATCGCCTACCTGACCGCGGTAACGCGATCCACCATCATGCCGCCGTATGACCCGTGGTTCGCCGGTGGGACACTGAACTACTACTACATGGGGTGGTTCTTCCTCTCAGTACCGATCCGAGCGCTCAAGATCGTTCCCGAGGTCGCGTTTAACCTGGGCGTGCCCACGTATGCGGCCCTGGCATCGAGCGTTGCCTTTACCGTCGTCCACTCGCTCGTTGGGCTTGGTTCGAAGGCGAGGGCCGCAGGCGTTGCAGTCTCGCGGCGGCCGGCAATCCTCGGTGGCCTGCTCGGTGCGGTGCTGCTGATCGGCATCGCGAACCTCGATGGTGCACACCAGTGGATCGAACGACTCCAGGCTGTGAATACCTGGGGCGTGGCCGAGGGCACACCCGTTCTTGGCGGGGCTGTCGGCATTGCCGGAGGGTTGAAGGCATGGCTGTTCGACGGCGCGAGCCTGCCGCCGTTCGATTGGTGGCGCAGCTCGCGCGTGCACTTCGGCGTGATCGATATCACCGAGTTTCCCTATTGGTCGATGCTGTTCGGCGACCTCCATCCCCACCTGATGGGGCTGCCGTTCTTCGGTGGTGTGATAGCGCTCGTCATTGGCTATTGCGCGACCGTCCGAGCGCGCCTGCAGGCCCAGGGCTGGGCGCTGGCAGCGGTGCTCGGGGTCGCGGTCGGGCTCGACCGGACGGTCCATACCTGGGACTTCCCGACGGTGGTTTTGATGACGGTTGTGGGCATCGCCCTCGGCCAATTCCTGCGGACCGAGGGGCGCTGGCAGCAGCGCTTTTGGGATGCCGCCGCACACCTGTCTCTCGCGGGTGTGGTCGCAGTGGTTGCCTTCTCGCCATACACGAACCACTTCGAAACGTTCGACCCCG
>JBATAT010000055.1:0-6221 GCA_049662005.1 Tepidiformaceae bacterium | reverse complement strand
CTCCCCTCCTGCACGGCGCGCCGGACATTTGGACCGATGAAGAGCGCGTTGTGGCGGAAGCGACCGCTCATCTCTGGTTCGCTGTATGCGGCCGAACCGGAGGTGTGCATGTGCACGATCTCGACGTCGCGGAGATCCGTACGGAGCGACACCAGACCGTCGATAAGCACCTGCGGGGTGGCCGCGCCACCGTGGATGTAAACGCGATCGGCGGACTGAACCAGGCCGACAGCACTCGCAACATCGATGAACTTCATGAGTTCAGCATGGCCCAGGAATCGATGACGAGACAACTTGCGATAACGGAGCAGCCCCCCGCCCGCCAACAGGCGACGGATGACTCGCCAATTGGGGCCTCGGCAAACCCTACTGGATCTTTTCGATGAGCAGCGACCCGATGCCCAGCAACATAAGGAACCCGAGGATGTCGGTGAAGGTCGTTAGCCAGATGGTGCTTGCGACTGCCGGGTCGCCGCCGAGCTTACGGACGGTCAGCGGAATAAGGGCGCCCATTACGCCGGCGATGATCACGTTGATCATGAGGGCAATAAAAACGACGGCCCCGAGCCAGGGATTGAACGAAAGCAGGATCGCGAGCAGGGCGGTGAAGCCGCCGGCGAGGGTGCCGTGGATGACGCCAAACTGCAGCTCCTTGCGGATCACGGCGAGCCAATCGGAGCCCTTCACCTCGTCGAGTGCCAGTCCGCGGACCATGAGTGTTGCAGTCTGCGCGCCGGTGTTACCTGCGTGGCCCGCGATGATGGGCATGAATACCGCGAGTAGGGCCGCCTTCGCGATCGTCTCCTCGAAGGGCCTGACGACGAGCGCCGCGAGGAACGCGGTGGTGAGGTTGACCAGCAGCCACGGCACCCGCCGCCTGAGCGAACTCCGGACCGGGCTGAGCACCGTCTCGCCCTCATCGAGGCCGACCATGCGATACATGTCCTCGGTGGCTTCTTCCTGGAGGACGTCGATCAGGTCGTCGGCGTTCATGATTCCCTGGAGCACACCTTCTTCGTCGACCACCGGCAGCGCGAGCAGGTTGTACCGCTGGAGGATGCGGGCGGCTTCTTCCTGGTCCGTGCCGGTGAGGACGGCATGGACATCGCGGGTAGTTATTTCGGCGAGCGTGGTTCGTGGGGCCGAAACGAGCAGGTCGCGAATGGAAACGACGCCCTGGAGCCGCCCCTCGGAATCGACAACATAGAGGTAATACGCGCGTTCGGCCGATGGCCGAAGGACGCGGAAGTAGTCGATCGCCTGTTGGACTGTTATGCCTTCGTTGAGGGCGACGAACCCCCGGCTCATCAGGCCGCCCGCCGATTCGTCGCCGTACTTCATCAGTTCGGCGACTTCGTCGCCACGGTCGAGGGCTGCGAGCGTTTCGACCTGGTCTTCTGGTTCGAGCTGCTGGATTACATCGGCAACGATGTCGTCATCGACTTCTTCGAGGACGGCGGGGAGGTCTTCGATGCCGACGCCTCGAATGAGGTCGCGCAATTCGTCGTCTTCGGCGAATTCGAAGAGTTGCCCAACGATATCGGAGGGCAGGTGGCGGAGGAGTTCGCGGCGTTCGGTTTCTTCGAGGTCGAGG
Source organism: Tepidiformaceae bacterium (assembly GCA_049662005.1). Taxonomy (GTDB): domain Bacteria; phylum Chloroflexota; class Dehalococcoidia; order Tepidiformales; family Tepidiformaceae; genus Amarobacter. The sequence goes on along the minus strand of JBATAT010000055.1, from coordinate 4,627 downwards.
ACGAGGTCGGCGAGGTCGGCGGGATGAAGAGAGGTTACGAGCGCGACGAGTTTGGCCCACTCGCCGGCAACAGCGAGTGCTCGCGCGTCATCGAGGACTTCGCGGGCGGCGACGTCATCAGGCACAGCTCGGCCCTTCGTTCGTGGGGATTCTGGCACGCGGGGTGGTGCACGTTCGTGAACGTACGTCCGGGGGTTGGCAGGGTCAATGAGTTGCCGTCGGGGTGGCAACGCCCAAAGAAATGTGCAATTGCTTGCGCACGTGATCTATACTCCCCCAGGATGCCCGCCAGTGCCGGGCGCGGAGGTCTGAGAAATGCGACGAAACCGATTTATCGCAACAATTGCCGCGGGGCTGGCGGTTATCGCCCTGGTGCCGGTAGCGACCGCTCTCGGCGATGACGCCCCGGCGCCAGCCGGCCAATCGATCGAAGCCGTGACCGCGCTCGGCAGCGCCTTCACCTACCAGGGACGGCTGACCGATGCGGGCAGCCCCGCGAACGCGGTTTACGACCTCCAGTTCGTCCTCTGGGACGCGGAAACCGCGGGTGCTTCGGTTGGTTCCGTCCAGACGAAGCAGGATGTGAACGTCGCGAACGGTTTGTTCTCCGTCGAACTCGACTTTGGCAATGCCGCCTGGAACGGCGATGCTCGCTGGGTAGAGATCGGCGTGCGCCCAGGCGCTTCGGCAGGGACATTCACGCTCCTTTCGCCGCGCCAGCCGGTGAGTCCGACGCCATATGCGTTGTTCGCGAAGGCAGCGGCCGGAGTGGCGGTGCCGTTCGCCGCGACGGGAACGCTCGCTGGCGCGCCAGCATCAACTACCGGGTTGTTCACCGTCACTCAGACGGGGACAGGTATTGGCCTCTCAGCAAACCGCACGAGCACGGACTCTTCCCAGTACCCGGGTGTGCTCGGGACGAATGCCGGGGGCGGAGCCGGTGTGCAGGGTGAATCTACCTACGTGGATGGCGTTGGCGTTCGCGGCATCGGTGCAGGGGCGAACGGCACCGGTGGTGAGTTCATCGGCGCGACAGCAGTCAACATCGATGGCGCGATCAAGGTATCGGGCGCCAACCCGGCGGCGTTCGTCCACGTCGTCGATACGGCTGGCCCAGATAGAAACACCTGCCCAGGCGATGGGGGCGCTCACGTTGCGGACTCGGCGACCTATCTCCCGGTGACCGACCCGAACGCGATTGTGCTGATTACGCCCGTCAACGTTGTCACCGGCGTGGCGCTTTCGTGGTATCCGGCAGTAGCGCCCGCATGGTGCCCCGGCGTCACGGATAGCTGGGTGATCTTCTCGACCGATGGGTCGGCCATTCCCGCAGGCGCGAAGTTCAATGTCCTGGTGATCAACCAATGATGCCGTGGAAGCGAAGCCTGGCGATCGGGGGGAGCGGCCTGGCGGCCTTTGCTCTTGGCGCGGCGGTGCTGGCGCAAACCTCGATTGGCAGCTACGAGCTCTCATGGCGCGCGCTGGCAGGGGGCGGTTCGAGCAGCGGCGGCGCCTACGCCGAGCAGGGCGTCATTGGCCAGGCAGTTGCGAACGTCTCGACCGGTGGCAGCTACTCGGTCAGCAGCGGCTTCCTCGGGGGTGGCGCGGAAAAGTACCGGCGGTACTTGCCAGTGCTCGCGAAGGACTAAGCCGGGCCGGTTGAAACGCAAAGAAGCCGCCTTTGGGAGAGGCGGCTTCTTTGATGTTTGCAAATGGGGCGAACGGCGGGGTTCGAACCCGCGATCTTCTGGGCCACAACCAGACGCGTTAACCACTACGCTACGCCCGCCACGCGGATAGATAGCGTACCAGAGCCACACCTACGTGCGAACACCCGATCCTAGTATTTCGAGACGTTAATCTCTTTCATCCGGCCGGTCGCCGTGTAAATCACCCGCTCGCAGATGTTCGTGCAACGGTCGGCAATGCGTTCGAGGTTGTGCGCGCACCAGATGAGGTAGGTGTTCCGCTGGATCGTTGTTGGGTCGGCGATCATCGCGGCGATGCATTCGTCGTAGACGGCATCCTGGAGACGATCGACTTCATCGTCGGCATCGCAGATCTGGCGGGCCAGTTCCACATCGTGGTCGATGAACGCCTTGAGGCTGTTTCGAAGCATAGCGACGGCCCGATCGGCCATCCCCGGCAAGTAACCGAGGCGGCGCGGCGGGGGCTCTTCATCGAGCATCAGGTTGATCTTGGCGATGCCTTCGGCGTGGTCGGCGATGCGCTCGAGGTCGGTGATGATGTAGAGGACACTGGCGAGCGAGCGGAGGTCCGTCGCGAGTGGCTGCTGGCTTGCGATCACGAACATGGTGTGGGCTTCGATTTCGAAGCGCTTCGCGTTTATCCGCTCATCTTCGTCGACGATCCGGCGCGACCAGTTGGTATCGCCGTCACGGAGTGACTCCATGGCGTCCATCACAGCCTTTTCGGTCATCGAACCAAGGACGAGTACATCGTCCTGGACCTGGCGCAGTTCTGCGTTAAAGAGATCGCGAGCCATAGCGTTGTTGGTATCCCCTTTCCGGCCTAGCCGAATCGTCCACTGATGTAGTCTTCGGTGCGCTTATCCTGCGGGTTGGTGAAGATGTCCTGGGTGGATCGATACTCGATCAGGCGGCCCACCCGGTCTTCGGCGGCGAGCATGAAGGCCGTGCCATCACTTACGCGAGCTGCTTGCTGCATGTTATGCGTTACAACGACGATGGTGTACTGCTTCGCCAGGGAGCGCATGAGGTCTTCGATCTTCAGCGTGGCGATCGGGTCGAGCGCCGAGCACGGCTCGTCCATGAGGATGATCTGCGGCTGGACCGCGAGCACACGCGCGATGCAGAGCCGTTGCTGCTGACCCCCGGACAGCGCTGTTCCCGGCTGGTCGAGCTTATCTTTGACTTCATCCCAGAGGGCGGCATCGATGAGCGACCGTTCGACGATTTCGTTCAGTTCGCCCCGGTTGCGGACGCCCTGGCGCTTCGGTCCGAACGCCACATTCTCGCGAATCGACATGGGAAATGGGTTGGGCTTCTGGAAGACCATGCCGACATGACGGCGAAGTTGCACCGGGTCCACCGACTTCGCATAGATGTTCACGCCATCGAGAGTAATTTCGCCTTCGATGCGCGTGCCGGGGATGAGGTCGTTCATCCGGTTGAAGCAGCGCAGGAGCGTGCTTTTGCCACAGCCGGAAGGACCGATGAGGGCGGTGATGCTGTTCGCGTAGATGTCCATCGTGACACCTTCGACAGCCTGCTTCGCTCCGTACCAGAAGCTGACGTCGGTCAGATGGAGTGCCACTTCCCGCGTCGCGGAGAGCTCGCGCAGGGGGCTCATCGCGGGTGCGATGGAGATGGCCGGGTTCTGGCGTTGCAGTTCGGGCTGGGACATGAGTTTTGTCACAGGTTTCCACTTCCTGATCCTTTGGATTGTATGCGGAGGCGCAACAGCAGCGCCGAGAGGTTGAAGAAGAGCACGATGCTGAGGAGCAAGACGGCGATGCCCCACTTGCGCTCATCCGGCATCCGAAGGCCTTCGGTGATGCGTCCGTAGAGCTCGAACGAGAGGGTCTGGGCACGCTGATGGAAGATGGCGGAAGGCCCGAGCGGCACGTTCTTGGCGATGATTGCGCCGACGATGATGATCGGGGCGGTTTCCCCTGCTGCACGGCTGACGGCCAGGAGGGTGCCGGTGATGATCCCCTGGATCGCCTGGGGCAGGGTGATGAAGATGATCGTTCGCAGCTTCGAGACGCCGAGTGCCAGCGAACCCTCGCGAATCCCGGGGCGTACACCGCTGAGAGCTTCCCGCGAGCTGGTGATGATGATCGCGAGTGCCTGGACCGCGAGCGTCGCCGCAGCAATCCACATCGGCTGGCGAAGCTTTGTGCCCGCAATCGGATCGAGGAAGTCGATGAAGAAGGCGGCGCCGAACAGCCCGTAAACGATCGAAGGCACCCCTGCGAGGTTCACGATGGTGAGGTTAATGAGGCGGAGTAACCTCCCGGGTCGGGCGTATTCCGAGAGGTAGATCGCGCTCATCACACCCACTGGCACTGCCATCAATGTCACAAGAATGAGGATGTAGAAGGTGAAGACGATGACCGGGAAAAAGCCGCCCTCCTGCCCGTCGCGCACCGGACCATCGAAGATGAACGACCAGGAGATGGCGCTTCCGCCCTCCCGAACGACATAGATGGAGACGACTGCGACCGGCAGGCAAACGAGGAACGTCGCGAGCCCGAAGAGCCCGAACACCAGCTTTTCGATGGCATCGCGGCCGCGGTCTCGCTGGGTGAGATTTTCGCCGGCACTGGTAGGCGGTTGGGTCATCGCGCGAACTTCTTTCGCTGCCGTTCGAGCACAACATCGGCAATCATGGTCGAGAGCAGCGTGATGACGAAGAGCACCGCGCCAGTCATGTAGAGGGCGGGCTTCACCAGCGATTGGTCGGATGCGTTGCCGAAGCCGGTGGCGATGGTGGCAGTCATCGTGCGCATCGAGTCGTTGGGCATGTGTGGGACGGAGCTGTTTCCGCCGGCGAGGATGAGGACGGCCATGGTTTCGCCGATCGCGCGGGCCACGCCGAGCATGACCCCGGCCGTGATACCGGAGATGGCTGCCGGCACGAT
>JBATAT010000054.1:0-6717 GCA_049662005.1 Tepidiformaceae bacterium | reverse complement strand
GCATCCCGAACATGCTGCCACCCGACCAGCGAGGGTAGCGTTGACGCTGCACGACTCGAGCGATCCACATGGGGAGATGCCGCATGACCCGGCGCCGCCCGAACCGCGGCGGATCATCCCGGAGCGGTCGTTGCTCTGGCGCGGGGCGGTGTTGGCGGGTGTCGCGACTGGGGCGGGATGGATGGCGAAGGCCGCCCTGGGGAAGAGCGCCTTGCTGCTGCCGTTCGCGGTAGCCCTTGGGGTGGTTGGCCTGCTTTCCGCATGGGCGGGGGTGATTTACCTGACGGGCGGCGAAAAGCTCGATGACCATCCGTTCGTGTGATCTCGGCCGCGAACGATTAACGGCGGGACGGTACAAAAGAAAAGCCCCTCGGAGTTCCGAGGGGCTTTTGTGTTCGGCCGGGGAGAGGCCGCCGGCCGGGCGGATTAGTTCTGCGACGGCTCGCCGGCGCCATCGATGACACCCTGCGGGGTGATCTTGATCGAGCGAGCGCGTGCTTCTGGCTTCTTCGGGATGGAGAGCTTCAGAAGTCCATTTTCGAAATGCGCTTCTGCCTTCTCTGGCTCGACGGTCGGGGGCAGGCGGAGCTGACGCTGGAAGCTGCCGGAGCGGATTTCGCGGCGGATGTAGCTATCCTCGTTGGTCTCTTCCTGGCGATTGAACTCGCCACGAATGGTGAGGACATCCTCATCGACGGAGATTTCAACGTCCTTGGGGTCGACGCCGGGGACGGCGGCCTTAATGACGAAGGTATCGCCGGTTTCGAGAACATCGAGGCTGAGGGATGAGTTGCCGAGATCCTCGCTGGCACGGAAGGGGAGACGGTTGAACGGCTGATCGAAGAGCCGATCCATCACGTTCCGCATGGCTGCGAACTCGGACGACGGATCCCAACGGGTAAGACTGGTTGCCATGGTTGCTTTTCCTCCAGGTGGAATATTTGGTGTGCTCAACCATGATGGCACCATGGCTGAGCGTTAGCAAGTAGTCTGACTAAATCTTTATCAAGTCTTTGCCCGAGTGCGTGTGAGGTGGGCTGCCATCATGTATAGTGGGGGAGCATGGCACGCGACTATTACGAAGCACTGGGCATCGCGCGGGGTGCCGAAGCGAAAGAGATTCGCTCGGCGTATCGCAAGCTCGCCCGCAAGTTCCATCCGGATGTGAATCCGAACGACAAAGCGGCGGAAGCTCGCTTCAAAGAGATAAACACCGCGCACGAGGTTCTTTCGGACCCGGAAAAGCGGAAGAAGTACGACAAGTACGGTGACCGCTGGGAGATGGCGGATCAGATTGAAGAGGCGAACCGCCGGGGCGGCGCAGGCGGTGGTGCGAATTTCCGGGGCGCGCAGGGAGCGGAGGGGTTCGGCGATTTCGGCAGTATTTTCGATACGTTCTTCCGGCGTGAACGCGGTGGCCCGAGGGCTGCTCCAGGGAATCGACGCGGACAGGACATCGAAACACCGGTCGAGATAAGCCTCGAAGAAGCGTTCCACGGGACGACCCGGACGGTGAACCTGCAATCGCCCGAACCGTGCAAGACGTGTGGGGGAAGTGGTGAGGTAGCGGGGGCGATCTGCCATACCTGTGAAGGGATGGGCACGGTAACTCGCCCGAGGCGGCTGGAAGTGCGGATTCCGGCCGGAGTGAAGACCGGCTCTCGCGTACGCGTTGCTGGCGAAGGCCGCCCCGGATCGGGCCGCGGCGCCGCTGGCGACCTCTACCTGGTGACCACCGTCCTTCCCCATGCGAAGTTCGAACGGAAGGGTGATGACCTGACCACCGAGGTTGATGTGCCGCTGCTCGATGCAGTGCTTGGTGGCGAGGTAACGGTCCCGACGCTCTCAGGCCGGGTTGCTCTCCGCATTCCGGAGCTGAGCCAGAACGGGCGCCAGATCCGGCTGAGCGGCAAGGGCATGCCGGTACTTGGGAGCGGCGACAACAAACATGGCGACCTGTTCGTGCGCGTGCGCGTGCAGTTGCCGGAACAACTGACGACCGAAGAGCGCGAGCACTTCGAAGCGATGCGCTCCGCGCGCATGGCCTCAACCGCGAAATCCTGAAGGAGGTGACGCATGGCAAGAACTCGCCGCGATGGCAGCGAAGACGGCATGGACGAAGACGAACAACCAATCTACGTCATCTCCATTGCCGCGCGGCTGGTGGGTATGCACCAGCAGACGCTTCGCTATTACGAACGAGCGGGGCTCGTTGAACCGAAACGGACGGATGGCAACATCCGGATGTATTCCAACAGCGACATCGAAAAGATCCGCACCGCCCAACGATTGATCGACGAACTCGGGGTCAACCTCGCGGGCGTCGACATCATCCTGCGCATGAACGAGCAGATCGTCGCATTGCAGGAAGAGTTGGCTCTGACGAAGACCGAACTGGACAAGATCCGGAGTACCAGGCTTCCAGCCCCTTACAGGCACTAGAGCGAGCCCCCAGATCCAGCCCGAAACGGCTTCGATCCCAGCCCTTTCACCTTTTTCACTTTTCCCGGAGGAAACCCAACATGATGCGACAGGATCGGTTCACCGAGCAGGCCCAACAGGTGCTCGCGAACTCCCAGGAGATCGTTCGCCAGAAGCGGAATTCACAGTGGGGCGTCGCGCATGTACTTGCGGCGCTCGTGACACTCGATGGTGGGCTGGCCCAGCAGGTGCTGCAGAAGCTCAACGTCGACATGAGCCGGTTGCGCGATCGCGTGGGCAAGCAAGTGCAGGATTTGCCGACGCTCGCGTATGACGTGGTGCAGATTTACACGACTCCCGAAGTCGTCCGCATGCTCGAGGTGGCAAACGCCGAAGCCGAGCGGCTCAAGGACGATTACGTGGGCGTGGAACACCTGTTGATCGCGATTGCGGACAACGAGGAGAGTGGGTCGACGCGGCTTCTGAGCGAGTTCGGCATCAACAAGGAAAGCATCTACCGGGCCCTCCAGGACATCCGCGGGAAGCAGCGCGTGACAAGCCCGAGCGCGGAGAGCCGCTACCAGTCGCTGGAGAAGTATTCGACCGACCTGACCGAGCTGGCGAAAGCCGGGAAACTCGATCCCGTTATCGGACGCGACGTAGAAGTCCGGCGGGTGATGCAAATTCTGAACCGGCGGACGAAGAACAACCCGGTCATCATCGGCGAAGCGGGCGTCGGCAAGACTGCCATCGTGGAGGGCCTGGCCCAGAAGATGGTGGCTGGCGATGTCCCCGACAACCTCCAGGACAAGCGCGTGCTCGCTCTCGACATGGGCGCACTCGTCGCGGGTTCGAAGTTCCGGGGCGAGTTCGAGGAACGGCTCAAGGCCGTTATGGATGAAGTGAAGCAGGCCGAGGGGGAGATCATCCTCTTCATCGACGAACTTCATACGGTGATGGGCGCCGGCGGGGCGGAAGGGGCCATCGATGCTTCGAACCTGATGAAGCCGGCACTGGCGCGTGGCGAACTCCACGCGATCGGTGCGACGACGCTCGACGAGTACCGCAAGAATATCGAGAAGGATCCGGCACTCGAACGCCGGTTCGCACCTGTCTACGTCGAAGAGCCGACGGTTGAGGACACGATCGCGATTCTCAAGGGGCTCAAGCCGCGCTACGAGGCGCACCATAAGGTGGAGATTACAGACGACGCGGTGGAAGCGGCGGCACGGCTTTCGAGCCGCTACGTGACGGAACGCCACCTGCCGGACAAGGCGATCGACCTGATCGACGAGGCGGCGAGCAAGCACGTCATCGATGCGCAATCGATGCCCGATGACATCCGCGACCTGCAGCAACGGCTAGAAGCGCTCTCTTTCGAAACCGAAGCAGCGGTGCAAAAAGAGGACTTCGAATCCGCAGCGCGGATCAAGCAACAGGTCATCCAGCTCCAGGATGAATACAACGAGCGCAAGGCCGAATGGACCAAGGAACACCCGGCGGACGACAAAAAGGTCACCGCGGAAGACATCGCGCGACTCGTCGGGCAGATGACGGGCATTCCGGTCTCCCGGCTCGAAGAGACCGAGCAGGACAAGCTCCTGAAGATGGAGGACTACCTGCATGAGCGAGTGATCGGACAGGACCGGGCAATCGTCGCGGTCTCGGACGCAATCCGGCGGGCGCGCGCGGGTCTCAAGGATCCAACCCGGCCAATCGGGTCGTTCATTTTCCTTGGCCCTACCGGTGTCGGGAAGACGGAGCTGGCGAAGACGTTGGCCGAATACCTGTTCGACGATGAAGAAGCGATGGTTCGCATTGACATGTCGGAGTACCAGGAACGGCACACGGTAAGCCGCCTCATCGGCGCGCCTCCGGGGTACGTCGGCTACGACGAAGGTGGCTCACTGACGGAAGCGGTTCGGCGGCGGCCATACCGCGTCATCCTGTTCGATGAAATCGAAAAGGCGCACCCGGACGTGTTCAACACGTTGCTCCAGGTGCTGGACGACGGGCGGCTTACGGACGGGCAGGGGCGCACGGTCGACTTCCGCAACACGGTCATCGTGATGACGAGCAACCTCGGCACGGGCGCTCAGGAGCGGGCGACCTTTGGATTCACGCAGCGCGCGGACGGCACTCCGGACCACGAGAACCTGCGCGGCTCCATCGAAAAGGCGCTGCGCGAATTCTTCCGGCCGGAGTTCCTGAACCGAATCGACGAGATCGTAATCTTCGAACCGCTCACCGAGGCGGAACTCGACCAGATCGTCCAGATCCTCGTTGCCGAGGTGCAGGAGCGGCTGTTGGACCGCGGCATCGACTTCGAACTCACGGTGGCCGCGCAGAAGGAGCTTGTACGCGAGGGATACGACCCGGCGTTTGGGGCAAGGCCACTGCGGCGGACGCTCCAACGACGGGTTGAGAACGAACTGGCAAAACGCGTCCTCGCGGGCGAGTTTAGCGAGGGCGAGAAGGTGGTCGTCGACTTTGCCGACGGCGCCTACTCCTTCCGGGGCGTACCGGGCGAGGTTCGCCCTCCAGCGGAACCGAACACGGCTGACGACGACGGCATCATCGAGGGAGAGATCGTGAACGCCAGCTAAGGCCGAGTTACCACACAAAAAGCGGGCCTGCATCGAGTTTCGGTGCAGGCCCGCTTTGTTGTGCGCATTGCGGCGCTGTGTGGCGGCGGCGGCGACTCGCCGGCATGGCCAACGCGCGCGGCGGACAAGGTCTACCTGAGAGTAGCTAACCTCTCGCCGCACGACTTTGCTAGAATCGGCGGGCAATCCCAAACCCGGAGGCCTCCCGTGGAAGTACCCCTTCTCGCCAACGATTTCCTGCGCCGTGCGGCCAAGCTCTATCCCAATAAAGAAGCCATCATCGATGGCGACCTGCGGATCACGTACCGGGAGTTCCAGGAGCGCTGCAACCAGCTGGGCCACGCGCTGATTTCACTCGGCATCAAGCCGGGCGACCGCGTCTGCATCCTCAGCCCGAACTCGCACTACTTCCTGGAAAGCTACTACGGGGTGACCCAGATCGGCGCGATCCTTGTGCCGCTGAACTACCGGCTGGTGGCGAGTGACCACGAGTACATCATCAACCATGCCGGCGTGAAGGCGGTGCTCGTCGACTATGAATACACCGGAGTGATGGATGGCATCCGATCGAGCCTTCCAAAGGTGGAGCACTGGATCGTGGCCGATCCGCGGCCAGGCCATGAGACGCCATCTGGCTGGACCGATTGGGACGAACTGGTTTCGAAGCAGCCGAAGACGATGACGCCCTTCGTGGAACAGGACGAGAACGATGTGACCTCGATCAACTACACCTCCGGGACGACGGCGCGGCCGAAGGGCGTGATGCTCACGCACCGGAACGTGTACATCAATGCGTACAACTTCATCGCGCATCTGCGCATTCGCCACGAGGACCGCGAGCTCTGGACGTTGCCGATGTTCCACGCGAACGGCTGGGGTGGGCCGTTCGCGATCACCGCCATGGGTGCGACCCACATCAACCTGCGGGCTGTGGTCGGCGCCGATATTTTCCAGCTGATCCAGGACGAGAAAGTGACCTTCGCGTGCATGGCTCCCGCCGTGCTGAGCACCGTCCTGAACTTTACGGAACCAGCGAAGTACAACATCACGACGCGTCCGCGGTTCGTGGTGGCGGGTGCACCTCCGCCAGCGGCATTCATCGAACGGCTTGAGAAGGAGCTCGGATGGGAATTCATCGAGATTTATGGCCTGACCGAGACGGCGCCGATCCTGACAGTCTCAACCCCCGACTTCCAGGATGCCGAGGGCACGGATTACCAGCGCCGCTCTCGCGCTGGCGTCGAAGCGATCGGTGTCGATATCCAGGTCCTGGATGACGATGGGAAGCCGGTGCCGATGGACAACGAGACCGTGGGTGAAGTCTGCGCGCGTTCGAACGTGGTGCTGAAGGGGTACTGGGAACAGCCGGAGGAGACGGCTCGCGCGATCTACGACGGGTACTTCCATTCCGGAGACCTTGGCGTCTGGGACGAGTTCGGGAACGTGAACATCGTCGACCGAAAAAAGGACGTGATCATTTCGGGCGGCGAGAACATCTCGTCGCCCGAAGTTGAGGCGGCCCTCTACCTGCATCCCGCGGTGCTCGAAGTAGCCGTCATCGGGGTGCCGAGCGAGAAGTGGGGCGAAACGCCGAAGGCACTCGTCGTCCTTCGGGAGGGGATGAGCGCGACCGAAGACGAAATCATCTCGTTCAGCCGAGAGCACCTCGCGCACTTCCGCTGCCCAACAT
>JBATAT010000053.1:0-2031 GCA_049662005.1 Tepidiformaceae bacterium | reverse complement strand
GGGGCGCCTGTTCTTCGACAGGTGCCGCGGCGACAGGGCGTTCGCCGCCTTCGATGGAAATCCGGGGAACAACCCGGTCCAGCCAGCCTGGGAGCCACCAGTTCCATTCGCCGAGGAGTTCCATGGTCGCGGGGACGAGGAGGAGGCGCACCACGGTCGCGTCGACGAGGACAGCCACGGCAAGACCCAGACCAAACTCCTTCACCACGCGCTGGTCATTGAGCACGAAGCTGAGGAAGACCACGATCATGATCGCGGCGGCGGCGGTAATCACGCTTGCGGTGGATGCGAGCCCGCTGGCCACCGAGCGAGCATTGTCGCCAGTGCGCAGATGCTCTTCGTGGATTCGACTGACGAGGAAGACTTCGTAGTCCATGGAAAGTCCGAAGAGGACAGCGAACAGCATCATCGGCAGGAATGACTCGATCGGTCCGGTGGACCCGGCCCCCACCAGGCTTCCGCCCCAGCCCCACTGGAACACGGCGACGACCACGCCATAGGCAGCTCCGATGGAGAGCAGGTTCATGAGCGCGGCCTTCAGGGGGATCATCAGCGAACGAAACACGACGACGAGCAGAAGGAAACTGATACCGATGACCAGGCTGAAGAAGAGCGGCAGCCGCGAGCCGATCCGATCGGCGATGTCGATCCCGCGGGCGGTAGCGCCACCCACGTACGCCTCAATTGAAGTCCCGTCGACCGCCGCTGGCAGCACGTCGTCGCGCAGGCTATGGACGAGGGCGGCGGTTTCGGCGGACTGGGGCGAGGTGGCCGGGATGACCGAGAGAACGGCCTCGTCGTCCGCCTGGTTGACGATTGGCGCACTTACCGAAGCGACATTGGGCGTTGTAACGATGGACTCGCGAATGCCAGCGGCTTTCTCAGCCGATGCGCCGGAGAGCACCACCTGGAGCGGGCCGTTCATCCCCGGGCCGAACGCGCCGGCGACGTAATCGTACGCCCGGCGCGTTGTCGACGATGTGGGATTGTTCCCGGCGTCGGCGGAACCAAGCCGCATATCGAACAGTGGAATACTGAGAACCAACAGGATGACGGTGCTCACGCCGAGGAACAGGTAAGGCCGCCGCATGATGGCGTGGCCGAGGTGGTACCAGCCGCTCTCTTCGTGGGACGGTCCGCCGGCTGACCTTCGCCGGGCGCCATCACGGACGATGGCGCCCCCCGTGATGCCGAGCAGAGCCGGCAGCAGCGAGAGCGCAGCCAGGACGGCAACAGCCACCATCGCAGCGGACGCGAGGCCGATCCAGCCGACGAACGGGATTCCCATGAGCCCCAGCCCCAGGAGCGAGACGATCACGACACCACCAGCGAAAGCGACTGACTTACCAGAGGTTGCGATGGCGATTCCCGTGGCTTCCTCGCCGCCGTGGCCCGCGAAGACGTTTTCGCGGAAGCGGGCCACGATAAACAACGAGTAGTCGATACCCACGCCGAGGCCAAGCATGACGGCGATGGTTGGCGCGAACTTACTCAGGTCGATAACGGCGGTCATCGAGAAGATCACGGCGAAGCCGATGGCAAGGCCCGACATGGCACTCGCGATCGGGAGGACGGCCGGCGTGAACGCACGGAAGAGGATGTACAGAATCACGAGTGCGGCGATGATGCCGAGCACGGTGGATTCACTGGGGCCTTCACGCTCCTGGGCGGCCGGGACCGGCCCGCCGAGCTCGACCGAGAGTGCACTTGAGCGTGCCTCTTCGGTGAGCGCTTCGAGCGCCCGGGCGTCCGCCGATGGGACGTCGTCGGCGCCATGGGCGAACTGGACTCGCGCGATGGCGACCGTGCGGTCAGCGGATATGAGGCCCCCGGACGGCGCAAAGGGAGACGATACCGATACCACGCCCGGGATCGCGGCCACTTCTGTGGTGAGCCGGTCAATTGCGGCCCGCGTGTTGGGCTCATCGATGCCGCCTGGCGCACTGAAGACGACATCGGCGTAGTCACCCGAGCGCTCAGGGAACGATCGCTTAAGTTCGTCCACGGCCAGTTGCGATTCGGCCCCGGGGA
>JBATAT010000052.1:0-2469 GCA_049662005.1 Tepidiformaceae bacterium | reverse complement strand
GGAGCGAGGAGATCTTGAAATCCGGTGCCACCGGTGTGGCGATCGCCGCTCGCACGGCCTCGGCTTCGCTGCCTGCAAGTTCGAGGCCGTCGCCGAGGATCGCCCGCGTCGCCCGGTTTTCGAGAACGAGGCGGTCGGCGCCCCGCTCCGCCTCTTCCGCCACCCACATCGCGAGCGTCGCGGCAATCCCGACCGTTTGTTGTCCGAAGGCGGTCTTCGTCTCGGCCATTACGCTGGTCAACAGGTTGATGGCCACACCCTGGAGCGTGCGGGAAGTGTCCGGCCTCATGGCATCCTCCCGAGTGTTCGCAAGAGGGATTGGTCCTGCGCATTGATCAGGCTGTAGGCGACCATCGGCAGGATGAGCTCGTTCGAGCGGCCCTCCTGGAACGAGCGCGCCCCCGTGATCCAGATCCCCTGGCATTTCACGTGGCAAAACACCTCCCACCAGTAGACCGCCTTCGGGTCCGCCTTCAGGCCGCTCGCACGTTCCCAGTGGGCGATGGCAGTGGCGCGATCGACGATTCCCCCCGGCCTGCCATCCTTCGCCCATTGCCACGATTCGTTGAACGACCAGGCGAGGTCCTCGATTGGATCGCCGAGGTGGGCCATCTCCCAGTCGACGATCGCATGAATCGAACCGTCCTGACGGTAGAGGAAGTTGCCCACCCGGTAATCGCCATGGACCACGCTGATGCACTGCGCGGGCGGCGGAGGGTTCGCCCGCAGCCAGCGAATGGCCGCCCGCATCAGGGGTTGGGGGCTCAGTTCCTGCGCGACGATGATGCCTTCCCAGTGCGCGAGTTCCTTCTGCCAGGCAGTTTCGACCGAAGGCGCTTCCGCGACTTTCGAGGCGGGTGAACCTTCCCAGGCGAACGTCGAGATCCCGGCGAGGATCTCGTACATGTTCTTCGCGAGTACGGGTTGCGCCGCCAGGAACGGTGGCGCCTGCGGTGCGCGCGTGCTGCCTTCGCAATCGAGTACCCGGTCCATGATGAAAAATGGCCCGCCGATGATGCTCGCGTCGGATTCCAGCCAGCGCATCCTCGGGACCGGCACGCTTGTGTTCCAGAAGGTTGAATAGAAGGCGTACTCCGCTTCGCGATCCGTTTCGAGGAGACTTGCCGGCGGATCTTTACGGACGACGAATGCGTGGCTGCGTTCGCCCCCCTCGTCCCATGTCGCATCGAACATCCACGTCTCGCGTGAGGCGCCCCCGGGGATGCGGAGGAGGTTCGTCACGGTTACCGAATCGGCCGGGAGGTGAGCTTCAAGGTATTTCGCGAGGGCGGCTTCCATTGCGGGCCGAATCGTGTCGCGCCGGAAACCTGAGTGTCAAACGGCAAGGAAGTTCTTGAACCTACTGTTTGGCCAGCGTCGAGAGTCGTTCAGCGATTTCAGCGTCCAGCGGCCCTGCAGCCTCTGCCGCAAGGCATTCGCGAAGTTCTTCCCGGTTCTTCACCCCAAGGACAACCGTAGACACGCCCGGCATCGAAAGCGCGTACTGGTGCGCGAGAAACGCCGGACTCAGACCCAGTTCGTTCGCGACCGCACGAAACGGGGCAGCGCGCTCGAAGTCGCGCGATTCCGGGCTATCGGGTGGCAGATCGCGGTCGAGTGCCGAAGTGAGCGACCCGGCCGCAACCGCGCGGATACCCATCACGCCAACGTTGTTCGCAGCCGCGGCCGCGATGATCTCGCGCGGTTTCGCCGGGCCATCCCAGCGGTGCATCCCACCTGCGGAATCCAGCACGTTCGCGATGCACTGCACCACGGCCGGCTTCGGTTCGCCCTCGAGCACGTTCAGAATGTCGTTTGGTATCCCGACGCCGGTGATCCCCCACGCTTTCGCACGGCCACTTGCGACGATGCGCTCAAACGCAGGGATAACAGCCTCGCGGAACGAGTCGAGCGAAACCCGTGTTGTCGCGCCATCCGGAGCACTGGCATCGATCATCCCGTGGAGGATGAACACGTCGACGTGATCGAGCCGCATGCGTTCGAGGCTAGAGTCGAGGCTCTCCGACAACCGCCGAAAGACTTCACTTCGGGAAGGATTCCCGAGCATGCACTTGGTGGTGATGCGGATGCCGGCCGGCAGGCGCCCGGCGAAGGTCTCGCCGATGACGCGTTCGGCCTCGCTATCGCGGCCGTAGGTTGGCGCCATATCCAGCAGCGTGATGCCGCCATCGATCGCGTCATGGACCGTTGCGATCGCTTCGTCGCGGGTGGTGGCGCCCCACACCTGGCCCAGCCCACCGCCGCCAAGCGTGAGCGCGGAAACCGAACCAAGTGTCCCAAGCGTACGCGTGTTCAACGGATACCATCTTCCATCTCGCTGTTCGTCAGGCGCAGCACGATTGCTACCACCCGCATGACTTCGTTCATGTCTTCTCTACCAAGTCTCCCGACTCTTCGACGAAATCGTTCGACAGAGACCGAGCGAATCAATAAGCCATCAGCAGCCGA
>JBATAT010000051.1:0-2645 GCA_049662005.1 Tepidiformaceae bacterium | reverse complement strand
TTCGACTGCGCGTCGCGGTACTGGTCGATGGTGATGCCAAGATGAGCCGCTGCTTCCTCATCGTTCGGCGAGCGCCCGAGGACGGTTTCCAGTTCGCTCTGAGCGCGCTGAACGTCGCGCGCCTTCTGCCGCATGGTGCGGCTGAGCCGATCCATGCGCCGGAACGCGTCGATCATCGAGCCCCGTATACGCTGCACCGCGTAGGCGTGGAAGTTCGTGCCCTTTGACGGGTCGTACCGGCGGACGGCCTCCACCAGCCCACAGGTGCCATAGCCGACGGCATCCTCGAATTCCAACAACCCTGGAATTTCGAGTGGCAGCGAGCGGGCAACGCGCCGCACCAGCGGTGCGTATTGCATCACGAGCTGCTGTTGCTCTTCGAGCGTGAGGCGGATTGGTCCCTCTGTCTGTTCGACGACGGGCTCTACGTTAGTTGATGGCCATTGCATTTTGCTGCTCCCCCGAACAAGCACCCCGATCGCAACCGGTCTTGGTTTGGTTGTCGATCAGTTATTCGGATTGTTCAGATCGAGCCGGTGACAAAACAACGCCATCCGGGTGACGGCTCCGTGGTCATTCCGTAACAATCGAGGACATAAGGGAAAACCCTACGTTGCCAGCAGGTATACCCGTAGGGGCCGTTTTGAGGCTATTCCACTGCATAACTGATATAGTGCGAAGTTACATACTGAATTCAAACGGCCCTTGTCCCGCGGTGCGCGGACTGGAGCGTCATCAACGCCGAGCGTCCGCCTGCGCTTACCATTCGTCTCGATGTCGCATTTCGCCGTTGCCGATTCGCAGAACCGTGTCTCCGTCTACAGCTTGCCCGAACATGTTTCAGACCCACCGACCAGTACCACCGAGATCACCGGCATCTGGCCAGTGCCGCGTCCGGGCAGCGAATGGACCGTGTCAGTGGTTGATGACTCCAGCCGGCTGGAACATCGCTCGGGAATTGGCGCCACGGAGGTGCCTGGCTCCTCCAATGCGCCACCAGCGCTCATTGGCGCCCGGCTGGCCCACTATGCCGCGTGGTCTCCATCTGGCGAGCGCCTTAGTTATGTCGTTCCGGACGGCAGGGCACTCTCCCTGCGAACCTGGGTACCCGGTGACACCGGATTCCACGCGCTGGTGAGCGCCGCGCCGGTATTTCCGGCCTGGGTGCCCGGCAGCAACTGGTTGCTTTGTCACCACGGGCCAACGCTGAGCGCGTTCGACACCTCTTCCAGCGAGCAACGCATCCTCTCGGCCGCAGCATCCGGGTTCCGCACGCCAGCGGTCTCATCGGATGGCTCACGAATCGCCTGGGCTGAGGTGTCGGGGGGACGGGTCGTGGTGTTCGTAGGTTCACTCACCGGCGGCCCCGAGGCCGTGGCGAGTTTCCCGGGGGGTGTCGTCCTCAGCTTCCGCCCGCAGACGAATGATCTCCACGCCGCCGTCGCCAGCTCGCCCGAGTCGGGAGTCTTCGGCGAAATCGTCCGTATCGACTCCGGCGGGAGGCCGCCGCAGCGAATCCTCCAGGGCCCAGTCGTTGCCTACTGGTGGTCACCCGATGGGGACAAGCTCGCGACGTTGCACCCGACGTATTCAGGTGACGGCCGCTTCCAGGTTCGGTTCTATGGCCCGGCAGGAGAATTTCTTGGGGCGATGGAACCCATCATCCCGTCAGCCGACACAGCCACACTGGTGGGCTTCTTCGACCAGTACGCGGTCTCACACCCGTGCTGGTCAGCCGATGGCCGCTGGTTCGGCATTGCCGGGCGGCGCGTGAGCGAAGGCCCTCATCCGTCGTTTTCAGGCGGCGACCCGAATTCCGCTTTTATCTGGGATACGCGCGCAAAGGTCGCCCCTGTGGCCATCCCTGGCGGCTCGCTGGTGGTGTTCGAACGGTCCGCAGGTAAATGACGGGTAATTTGCGAAATTGAAGCGGTCGAAAGACCACCTGTACACTCGCAATATCACTTCGCCCACGGTGAAGTTCAAAGGACACCCAACTAGCCGATGGAACTTCCACGCGAACAGCCGCAACCCGGCTTCGGCGAACGCATCGCGCGAAACGCGGTGGTCATCTTCCTCATCCTTGCGATGGTTACGCTCGCCTTCGGCCTCGCCTGGGGCATCCAGGATCTTCGCCAGGACGACAAGCCCGCTTCCCAGGCCAACGCGCTCGGTGGCAGCCCCTCTTCCGAGAGTGTCGGCGCGGCCATAATCGATGAAATTGTCGACCTCCTGAAGAACCAGTACGTCGACAAGTCGATACTCGATGAAGATTCGCTGCGTGCCGCCGCCATCCAGGGGATCATCGGTGCGCTCAATGACACCCACACCGAGTACCTGACGCCGGCTGAACTCAAGGCCGGTGCGCTCAGCCTCGATTCCAGCTACGACGGTATCGGCGCCAGCGTTTCCGATTCGACCGGCGTCGTCACGATCGTGGCGCCATTCCGGGATTCGCCGGCGGAAGCGGCCGGTATCCGCCAGGGCGACATCGTCCTGTCAGTCGATGGCGAGAACATCGAGGGCTGGACCTCCGGCATGGCCGTCGAGCGCATTCGAGGACAACAGGGCAGCCAGGTGGTCCTCGAAGTCCAGCACACGGACGGGACGAAGGAAACACTCACGATCACGCGCGGCAACATCCC
>JBATAT010000050.1:0-1825 GCA_049662005.1 Tepidiformaceae bacterium | reverse complement strand
TGGCCACCCCGGCGAGCAAGCCGCCACCACCGGCCGGGACCAGCACTTCCTCGACTTCGGGCGCCTGGCGAAGAATTTCAAGAGCGATCGTTCCCTGGCCAGCGATCACCGCATCGCTGTCGAACGGAGGCACGAAAATGCGGCCCTCGCGTTCGGCGATGGCGAAGGCTTCGGCCCGGGCTTCATCCAGCGATGCGCCCTGGACCACGACGCGAGCACCAAGTGCTCGGGTGGCGGTTATCTTCGCGAGTGGAGCAGATGCCGGCACAACAATGGTCGCCGAAATGCCTTTCGCCGCGGCAGCGAGGGCAACGCCCTGGGCATGGTTACCGGCGCTCATGGCGACAAGTCCGCGCTTGCTCTCTTCCGGCGAGAGCTGGCGGACGAAGTTGAGCGCGCCGCGTACCTTGAACGATCCCGTGAGTTGCATCTGCTCGCACTTCAGGAGGACATCGAGGTCTGGTCCTGGGGACGGAATGTGGAGCGGCCAGACGGGGGTTTCGCGGATGTGGCCAGCCAGCGCAGCCGCGGCCTCTTCGATCGCTTCGAACGTGACCGCGGTCGATTTACTCATCGCCGCCGCCAGATCTTGCGGCGTTCCCAGCAGCAGGCACAGATGCTGACCGGGCGATCGATCGAAACCCAGCCCTCGCTAAACGGGTACATGCGGTCGGTCAGGTGTTCGCCGCAGAAATGGCCCTTGCAGAGCGAACACTCGAAGCCGGGGTGCGGGCCGCACTCTTCGATGCCGCAGAGGCCCGCGTTGTTTCGCTGAAAGACACGAGTTGTGTAGGCCGTGTGAACGAGCAAGTCCTCATATTTGGCGATGCAGCGGTCCCGCGTACAAACCTCGTTGTGGTCCATGGCGTGGTAGGTGTGCACCTGGCAAAACTTCCGGCCGCAATACTGGCACGTGCGTTCGGCTGCATTATGGCAACGCGAAAACCGGCCCCCAACTTCGCACTCTTGCGTCCGTTGCACGCGATCTCCTCCCGCTCAGGTGCATTGATCGTGCTGCTTTCTGCCCTTCCGGGTCAACGAACCGGGAGCCAGAGGCAGGAGCCCAGGCCCGCGCTGAGGTTGAGCCGCAGGACGCTACCCCAATCCTGCGTGGCGAAAATGTGCAGCGCACCGTCGCCATTCGCAGCCGAGCCGGCGTATTTGCCATCCGGCGAGGGGCAGAGTCCGTCGGGCCGCTCACCGGTCGTTATTCGCCTGACCACCTCGCGCGCCTTCAGGTCCACCACGGCGAGACGGTCTTCGCCCTGGAGGGACACGAGGACTCGAGATGAATCGAGGGCTATCACGCGGACGGGGCCGCTGCCCACAGCCACGGTCGCCGGGCTGGTGAGGTTGCTCGCCCGGGCGATGGTCAGGGTGCCGCCCGCGGCATCGGCGGTGACGACAAGCTCGCCGGCGATGGCGATGCCTTCGGGCTGGAGCCCGGAGGGGATGACCGCATCTCCTGGTAGGAGTTGACGGATTGCGTTGTCCCGGGAGTCGGTGACGAGAACGGCATCGCTGGAGACGGCGACGACATGGGGGGTGTTTCCGGTGGGGTAGCGGCGAATCTCCGTGAGCGAAGCACGATCGAGGACGACGGCGGCGTTCGCCTTGTCCAGGGTGACGATCAGGTTGTCGCCCCAGGCGGCCAACCCGTGGGGTTCCCCCGCAAGCGGAATCACGCGGAGTATCGACGCACTGCCTGGTTCGACCTCGACGAGAGCGTCGGCACGACCGAGCGTGACGTAGATGCGGCCACCAGCTTCGACGATTTCGTGCGGCGGACCAGGCACTGAGAGCTCGCGGGTTGTACCGGTCGCGA
>JBATAT010000049.1:0-3793 GCA_049662005.1 Tepidiformaceae bacterium | reverse complement strand
AGGGCATACGCGCCGCGCGCCTTCACGACGTCGATGATTTCCGGGAGATGGGGATTGAGGGTAGGTTCGCCAATGCCGTGGAGCACGACGCGGCGAACGCTCGGCAACTGTGAGAGCAATTCGTGCGCCCGTTCGGGGGTGAGGTCGGCCGAGTCTTCGGACATACCCCACGATTGGGGGCAGGTTGTGCATTTCAGGTTGCAGCGGTTCGTTACTTCGAGGTACAGCTCGTCCGGGAGGGGCCGTTTCGAAGCAGGCTGCGCGGCTGGAAGCGCCGTCAACGTCATACCGCTGCCTCATTGCCTGTGGCGTTCGGAAAACGATCAAGAACCGGGGAGCAGGCTTCCTTGTTTGCCCTCCCTGAGCGGCGGTCGAATCGTTGAACAGTCTCCGAACCGGGCACCTCGGCGGCGGCGAGGGTCCGTGGCGCCGTCCCCAAACGTCGGGCGGCGGCGAGGGCTGCTTCGAGACTCTCAAGGTCGTCGATGTCGGTAATCTCGGGCGTGGTGGCGACCGAGATTCCGAGCCGCGCGGCATTGGCCAGGACCGTTTCGAACACGGATGCTGTGCTCCATTCGACCGCCGCGAACAGGTCCGCGGTGATGCCGGGTTCGCGCAAACCGATCAGGTAGAAGCCACCATCTCGCGCGGGCCCAAGCACCATGCTCGCGCTTCGCAGTGCCTCGAACGCCTCGCGCAGAATGGCGTGGGGAAGGTGAGGAGTGTCCGTTCCGATGAGCACGGCGGAGTTCGAAACGGCGAGCGCTGATTCGAGGGCTGTGCTGATTCGGGCGCCGAGGTCGCCTTCGGGCTGCGATTCGAGCACCGCACCCGGGGCCTTGCGCGCGAAGACTGTCCCTGCGGACAACGGCGTGTAGGCGATTCGCAGCGGGACTCCCGCGCAGGCGGCAAGCCCAAGGGTGTCATCCAGGAACGCTTCCGCCAGTGCGGCGGCCGCGTCCTCGCCAATCGAAGCGCCGAGACGGGTCTTCGAAACACCCGGCGCGGGCGACTTAGCCAAAACCACAAGAACGACGGCCTCGCGAGATAACGGGTTCGCGTGACCCGGCGGAAGAGCATTTCGCGCCATTCGAACCATGATGCTCGCAGGTGTCGCGGAAGAACTTACGGAGTGGTTACGGCGGATTTTTCCGCCGTCACAACCCCCGGCGATGGTTACGCGTCTTCGCCCCTCGCGGGGGCCGTCATACCCTTGCCAGCCACCGGGCGGTCATGCGGGGCGCCCGCCTGCGCCCCGCGGAAGTCGCGGAAGGGGCCATCGCGCCATTCGAGCGCAGCCTTGAGGCCCTGCTCGCGCAACCGCTTGTTCCATTCCTGGGCGGCTGGACGGTGCTTGCTCATGGCTTCGACATCGGTGCCGGACATGATGCCCTGGCGGATGCCCATCGCTTCGTACTGGCGGTTCACCGCGCGCTTCGAGTACATCAGCATGTCGTTATCGATGTTGGCCATGCGGCGCGCGAACGTTTCGGTGAACTGGCCGAGTTCGGCGGGCGGCACGGCGTAGGTCGCCCAGCCCATCGCTGCCATGTCCTTCCCGGAGAAGGAATCGCCAACGTAGGCGAATTCGCGGGCCTTCGTCATCGGGAGATGCCAGGGCGCCCACATGATATCCATGGTGCCCATCGCTCGGACTGGCGGATATCCCACCTGGGCGTCTTCGGCCACGATGCGGAAATCGCAAAAGGTGGCCAGTTCGGTGCCACCGGCGAGGCAGTAGCCCTGGATCTGGGCGACCACTGGCTTGGCCAGTTCCCAGATGGTCCAGTTGGCGAGGAAGACGTGGCGTGACCAGTCGTAGTGGGCCGGGTGGGTCGTGCCTGTATCGGGCAGCCCGGAACGCGGATGAACGAAGGGAGAGCCTTCGGCTGCGGCACGGGAGGGAGAAAGGTCGTAGCCGGCACTGAAGGCACGGCCGTTCGCGCGCAGGACGATGACGCCAACTTCGCGGTCGGCTTCCGCTTCCTTCATCGCGTGGAAAACCTCGCCGCGCAGGTCGTTCGAGAGGGCGTTGAGCTTCTCCGGCCTGTTGAGGGTGATGAATGCGAGGCGGCCGTCGGTCTCGTAGAGGATGTGGTCGTAGGGCATGGGTTCCTCCTTGGGTCGGGCTATTCTGCCACTTGCGCCAACATCCGTCCGGGCCGCAACCGTTGGCGCTGGGCGCTGGACGCTGGGGTAGCGGCACCACAAGGCGGATCGTTGGTCAGGCAGCGGATGCATCAACACAGGGCCACCTCATAGACGAGGTGGCCCTGTGTTGCCCGTTTGCGGCGAAATCGGAAGGTTAGTTCACGTTCACCATTACCTGCATGGTTTCCTGGCTCCAATCCATGAAACGGAGGCTGTAGCCGCTGGCCTTGCAGTCCGCCCAGGCGAGCTTGTTCTTGAAGGCTTCACCAAGTGGGACGATTTGGAAGCATCCACCCGATTCCAGCGGGTAGTCTCCCTTGTCCCACATCTTGTGGTCCGTACTGCTAAACACAGCAGTCCCGTTGGCGAGGTCATCGAAAGGCCGGATGAGACGGATGCCGTTCCTGCCCATCTGGCCGCCCGAATTCGGATTGTCCGAAGGGATATGCGATGCGTCCCACTTGGCCTGGGTGGTGCCAATCGGCGCCATCTGGTTTTCCTTGCGGTCGCTGACGATGTGCCAGACACCGATCCCGCTGTCGCTGATTTCGTCGTCGAACCATGGGAAGCCCATGCCTTCCTTGCGGTTCTCCACGATGAAGAACTCTTCTTCCCAGGGATTGTTGTAGCGCGGCATAACGTAGACGGTGTTGCTCTTCGCAACGACGTTCACGTTGATAGCGCCGGTCTGCTCGATCCGGACAGGTGTGACCCAGCCGAAGGCGAGCTTCTGGAAGGGGTCGAGGTGAGTCGAGGTCCAACGGTTGTCGGCCATCAGGCTGAAGTTCGCGGGATTCGTCGAAACATCGGTCCCAACGTAGAGGTCATCGAGGCCGCCGATGAGATGGAGCAGTTCGTGCGCGCCAGTGGTGAACTGTCTGGTCTCTTCAACATCGTTGAGGCTGGTGTTCCACTTTGCCGCCTTGGAAGGCATCAGGACACCATCAAGTTCGAGCCGGGTGTTGGCGCCGCAGGTGCTGCCATAAATCGGAACGATTGCGCTACCATCGCCGTCTTCACGGGGGATGACGATCACGATAGCGAGCTCCTGGGTGGTCAGCTCGCCGTCGCCATCCACATCGTACGAGGCGAAATTCACTGACCCGTCGGCGTGCCGGAGGGCTTCGGCATGGAGTTCGGCGCCGCCATCATCGTAGTTATCGATGCAGCTGCCATCGTGCTGGTAATAAGACTTCCAGTTCTTGTCCGTCGAATACCAACCGGCGATACCGAGGCCGGCGCGCGCGATGGTGAAGCGGCCGCCCGAGTTCACGGTGTAGTACGAGGCAATGTTGTCCGGCTGGAACGCGCCCCAACCAGGCTGGGGGCTGGTACCGAAGATGGCCGATTCGACCTTCCCCTTGGGCACCGTGTATTGGTTGTAGCAGGGATCGACGCCGGGGGCCGGATTCGGGTTCGCAACGCAGAACTCGGGATCGAGGAGGATAGCGAGCACTTTGCGCGAACCGATGAGCGGCTCGATCCCGGCGATGTAGTCGTTGTCCTTGTCGATGTGCCCGCCGCTGAACTTCGGCGCCTCGGCAAGGTCCGGGATGAAGCCAGTCTCGCTCATCAGCGACATCGTGCGGTCGCCGACGTAGGCCTGGCCCTTGGTGTTACCGCTGGCGAACCAGATCTCTGC
>JBATAT010000048.1:0-2270 GCA_049662005.1 Tepidiformaceae bacterium | reverse complement strand
GATTTGCCTCTCGCAGGGCGGGCGATTGCTCCACGGCGAGGTCGCCGCCTGCATCCTGGCAGCCCTTCCACAGGAGGGCTGAGATGCCCGTCATCGGCACCGCCGGACACGTCGACCACGGCAAGAGCGCGCTCGTCCAGGCCCTGACAGGTATCGATCCGGACCGCCTGCGCGAAGAGAAAGATCGCGGCCTCACCATCGACCTCGGCTTCGCCTGGCTGGCGCTGCCGTCTGGCCGCGAAGTAGGCATCGTCGATGTCCCCGGCCATGAACGGTTCATCAAGAACATGCTCGCTGGCGCTGGCGGCGTCGACCTCGCCCTGCTCGTGGTCGCTGCCGACGAAGGCCCCCGCCCCCAAACCCGCGAGCATCTCGCCATCCTGGACCTGCTCGAGGTACCAGCGGGCCTGGTCGTCATAACCAAGTGTGACCTCGTCGACGATGAGTTCGTCGATCTGGTCGCGGCCGAACTCGAAGATGTCCTCGAGGGTTCGTGCCTGGAAAGCTCCCCCATCCTGCGCGTCTCCGCGAAGACGGGTGCGGGTCTCGGCGCGCTGAAGCTGGCCGTCGACGCGGCACTCGACGCCGCCCCGGCGAAACGCGACCTCGGACGCGGCCGCCTCCCTATCGACCGGGCGTTCACCGTCCAGGGTTTCGGCGCCGTGGTCACGGGCACGCTCATCGACGGATCCTTCGAGGTCGGCCAGGAAGTAGAACTGCTCCCGCCTGGCCTCAAGGCACGCATTCGGGGGCTGCAACGCCACAAGACGAAGGTCCATGCGCTCGAGCCGGGCACGCGCGCCGCCGTCAATCTCAGTGGCGTGCGCACCGAGGATCTGCATCGCGGCATGGTCGTCGCCCGGCCTGGAGCGGCCGTCGAGGCACGTTCGCTTGCCGTTCGCCTCAGCGCAAGTTCGATTCTCTCGCATCCGCTCTCCCACGATGCCGAAGTCACCGTCCTCTGCGCGACCGCCGAATCGCAGGCGAGGGTGCGCCTGCTCGATGCCGAATCCCTTGCGCGCGGCGAAGAATGTTGGGCCCAGGTCGTTCTCGACGAACCGATCGCTATCGCCCTTGGCGACCATGTTGTTATCCGCTCGCCCAACGAGACTGTCGCCGGCGGCCGTGCCGTAATGCTCAATCCGCGGCGTCTGCGCCGAAACCACAGGCCAACGCTGGAAGCCCTCGAACGCGTCCGCAGCGGTGGCCCGGTCAGCCGCATCCGTGACGAACTCGCCCTGTCACCTGCCACCCCTGCCAGCCTTGCTGCATCGTTGAACCTGGAACCCGCCGTCGTGACCGGGGCTCTCGCCGAGCTGGCCGCCGAAGACGCCATCTTCGAGCGCGCAGGCACACTGGTCAGCCGCGATTGGCTCCGCGCCCGCGCCGATGCGCTGCTCTCGGCAGTCGATACCTACACGTCCGCCAACCCACTTCGCCGCTTCGCGCCGAAAGAACACCTGCGCACAGCCCTGCGGCTAGCGCCGGCCCAGTTCGAACTGGTCGCGCAATTTGCGATCGCTGCGAATGCACTGGAACAACGCGGCGCTGGAATCGCACGCGTTGGGTACGTTCCGGTCTTGAGTCCGGCCCAGGAATCCGAGATGGCACTGTTCCTCACGACGCTTCGAGCCGAGCCCTTCACTCCGCCCACCGAGCACATCCCCGAGCCCGGATTACTTGCCTACCTCGCCGAAGGAGGCCTCGTTGAAGTCACGGCTGCCGGTGTTGTCTTCGACGCCGAAGCCTTCCGCCAGATGGTCGAAAAGACTCGTGTACACATCTCGACCGCCGGCAGCATCTCGCTTGCCGAAACCCGCGACCTCTTCGGCACGAGCCGTAAGTACGCACAGGCATTCCTCGAGCATCTCGATGCACTCCAGATCACCCGCCGCACGGGAGATAGTCGCACGCTTCGATAACCGCGCTCTCGTATGCCCCGGCCGGAAAGACAGCGGCCACCGCGAATTCCGCCGTCTCGCGATCACGACTCTCCGTTTACGGAATTTTCAAGACCTGACCAATCGCCAGCGTCAGGCAGTCGTCTTCAGTCATGTTGTTCGCGTCCAGGAGCTCTTGCAGTGTCACCCCGTTTTCGCTCGCGATTGTCCCGCAGAACTCGCCCGCCTTCACCGTATGGGTGTTGCCGTTCGTCCCTGGAGTCGTGGTTCCTGGAGTTCGCGATCCCGTCGCGGTCTGACTGCCGTTGGGTGTCTGGTCGGTGCCGGGCGTCTGAGTCTGGCCGGGCGCCGGGGTTGGCCCGGTGCCCC